>JAGOGF010000179.1 GCA_017996845.1 Butyrivibrio sp. | reverse complement strand
TACGGCTAGTGGGACTTGAACCCATACCCTCTCGGACAGGAACCTAAATCCTGCGCGTCTGCCAATTCCGCCATAGCCGTATACTGTCTTCCCGTGCCATATCTACCCTGGCAAGCTCCGAACTCTTTCCATATTACTATTTCACAAAATGAAAGTCAATTACCCCAAAGCGGGAAAATCAAAGGTTCTGAAGGGCAATTCCCTGGCGACATCCCCAAATAAGGCCTCCTGGAATTGAAGCTGTGAAAAACCCGGCAATCTCAACAAGACCAACCGGTACATCTCTTCCCCTCTAAAGTCATTGTATATCAAACATTTTCAATGCCCTCAATCTTTGAATTCTATGATCCACAACAGGGTTATCATAGATTTTTTCAATATCGATTCCGCACTTGTCAGATATCTGCTTCCTATATCTGTAAGGTTCATGAATATATTCTGTGGGAATAGCTTCTAACTCCCTGACATATTTCCTGATATATCTGCCTTCCGGATCAAATTTCCTGCTTTGAGTTGTTGGATTGAAAATCCGAAAATAAGGTACCGCATCGGTTCCCACTGATGCAATCCACTGCCATCCTCCAATATTGGAAGCAGGATCATAATCGATCAGCATTTCAGAAAAAATTTTTTCTCCTATTCTCCAATCAATCAGTAAATCCTTTACCAGAAAAGACGCCGCAATCATCCTGAGGCGATTGTGTATCCAGCCTTCTTCAGCAAGCTGTCGCATAGCCGCATCTACAATCGGAAATCCGGTATGCCCTTCTCTCCACTTCATAATATTTTCCTCATCGTAATGCCATGCAATCTTTCTATATTTGGAATTAATCTCCACATTCTGCTGATCTGGATAAAAATGGTATATCATATTATAAAAATCCCGCCAGGCAAGTTCTTTCGCAAAAACCGCTCTGCCTTTGGAAAAGGGCATTTTCATTGCATAATTATATACTTCTCTGATTGATATCTGCCCTGTACTTATCAGTTCAGATAAATGACTTGTCCCATCAAGGTAAGGATAGTCTCTGTTTATATCATAATCGGATAATCTGTGTTTCGCAAAATCTGCAAGCCTTTCTCTGGCCTTTTCTTCCCCTGTGAATTCCGAATAGTCCTTTCTGATATTACCCGTTAATTCATAAAACTTTGCCTTACCGGCAGAATCTCTGCCCTGAAAATCATTCCATATGCTTTTCCTTAATTTATCATAATCAACATCCAGCTCCTGACATTTAAATGTTTCCATCCAGCTGTTATAGTATGGGGTGAATACTTTATATGGTGCGCCATCCTCTTTTAATACCGTTTCTGCCGAATTGATATAATGATCCTGATATGCCAGTACCTGCACGCTTCTTTTTCTCAAAAAGTCCGATACTTCCTGATCTCTGTGCTCTCCATAACCGGATTCATCCACATTGAAATATACCTTCTTTATATTTCCAAACAAACCCAGAAGTTCATCAAAACAGGATAACAGCTCCCCATACATAAAAAAAATATCAATTCCCTTTTTCAAACAGATTCTATAAAAATAATTTAAAGAGGTAAAAAAATAATCATGACTGTTACTCCCTGTTTTGAATAATTTCTGATCCAAATAGAAAATAAACATCAATCTATCATCTGCATGTATATTATTTACAGCATTGATCAGCGCTGTATTATCATGAAATCTGAAATCATTTCTGATCCATACAACAGAAATCTCCATCATACTACCTCTTTTTCCTCGAAACAGTGTGAAAAGTTCTTTCCATTATCCTGCTGCATCTGTGTTCTTGTCAGGGTTGTATCTATATCATAATATAATAAAAAAGCAAATAGCAATACTCCCGTTTCTACAGTCGGAGAAATTCCCGTATCCTCAACTGGACAAATTCTATAACACAAAAAAACCTTAGAACTTTTTTAAGTTCTAAGGTTTTGAGTGAGACACGTGGGAATCGAACCCACGACAACTTGATTAAAAGTCAAGTGCTCTACCGACTGAGCTAGTATCTCATGTATACTTGAAAGCTGGGCTAACCGGATTCGGACCGGTGAATGCAGCAGTCAAAGTGCTGTGCCTTACCGCTTGGCTATAGCCCAATGTGTTGTAACCAAGCTATCCGATAAACTGGACAGAGAATAACAGGGTGGGTAGTGGGGCTCGAACCCACGGTCTCCAGAACCACAATCTGGCGCGCTAACCAACTGCGCCATACCCACCATAGACTGCCGATCCAATCATGGCTGCAGTATTGGCAATAAATCAAAGATTCATAAAAAATGTGCCTGACAGGATTCGAACCTGCGACCCACGGCTTAGAAGGCCGTTGCTCTATCCAACTGAGCTACAGACACACATTGGACAATGATCAGGTGTCTGATCAAAGCGGGTGATGGGAATCGAACCCACGTATCCAGCTTGGAAGGCTGGTGTTCTACCATTGAACTACACCCGCGTATCTGTAACGGACGATGACATTACCAAAATGAATCGGGGTGACAGGATTCGAACCTGCGACCTCCTGGTCCCAAACCAGGCGCTCTAGCCAAGCTGAGCCACACCCCGTAAGGAATGTCTTCCATCATTATCGGCCTAAGTCCTGTGCCCTAAGTCCAGTTCCATAACGCAAGTGCTATTATATAATGTAAATCGAACAGTTGTCAACCCGATTTTGCAAATTAAATTATTTAAATTTGTAAAATATCGCAAAAGCCGCTCATACAAGGTGTTCCCGTATCATTTTTTCTATCGCGCGAAGTGCTTTTCCACGATGACTGATCTTGTTTTTTTCTTCTTCGGATAATTCTGCAGCTGTTTTTCCATATTCCGGCAGAAAGAAAATAGGATCATATCCAAATCCGTTTTGTCCACTGATTTCGTAGCCGATTTGTCCTTCCATACTTTCATTTGTGGACAGAATCATCCCGTCCGGCATTACCGCAGCAATCGCACAGACAAAGCGTGCTGTTCGCTTTTCATCCGGAACCCCGTGCAGTTTTTCTATGATCGTATTATTTTTGTCTGTATAGGATGTGTCTTTTCCAAGATAACGGGCGGAATAAATTCCCGGTTCCTTATGCAGATAATCTACCTCCAGACCGGAATCATCTGCCATGACAATGGTTTCCTTCTGCTGATTCCTGTCCTGCAGTTCCTGTGCAATGACCGTCGCTTTAATCTGTGCATTTTCAGAAAAAGAAGTTCCGCTTTCATTTACATCCATATACACGCCGGCTTCTTCCATGGAAACAATTTCCATATCCAGATCACTCAGAATCTCCCTGATCTCACGCATTTTATCCTGATTGCCTGTCGCAAAAACAATTCTCATAGTATCCACCTTTCTTTTCCGGCAACATCCGATGTTTCATTCCTGTGACTTATTCTGTACCTGTCCCCCATAATTCACTGCCTGCATAATTCCCTGCGCTATCTTTTCCAGATAATCTTCCTTCGCAAGGTTTTCGGCATCCTGCACATTCGCCAGATTACCGACACTGATATATGCAGAAGGTGTCTCGGCATATTTCAGTGTCTCATACCGATCTCCTGCTGCTCTGATTCCAAGTATATTACTTTTGGTGGCATAAACACAATCCCTTTCCAGCTGTGCTGCCATATCCGCATTTCCATAACCTCTGATGTAATAGATGTTATTATAATATGCGGTCATACCACTGACAGAAGGATTCACAGCATCGGCACATAATCCGATCACCATATCTGCCTTTGCATCTGTAATCAGGCTGCAGCGCTCCTGCGTGGAAGGATCTGAATCATCGAGTCTCGTAAAATAAACTTTCAAATCTGCACTGTCAATCTCTTTTTCCAGTTTTTTTGCAATCTGCAGACAAACATCTTTTTCCAGAAGACCATTCCCTGTATTCCCCTGGTCCGTGTCTCCGCCATATGGATCAATCACAACAACCTTATCATAGGCTTCATGCGGTGACTGAAAACGTACCGTAACATCTTCTTCTGATAATTCGCTCTGATACTCATACAACCCGTCAAGCTGGATATGCAGGCATACTCTGTCATTTGTTCCCTGTAAGATACATTTCCCGCCCTGTATCTGCTTCAGTCCTGTGATCAGTGGATTCGTCTCATAATACCTGCTGTCATGGCTTTTGATGTACACCCACAGTTGACGGGTCAGATAATGATTCTCGATCACCACATCATCTGAGTCCACATTTTCAGGCAGCGGAATTACCAGCGTATCCTGCACTGCATTTGTCTCCGGAGATTTCAATGTAAGCGCAAATTCTCCTGTGCCTTTGGCCTTCCCGTGTTGCTGCCCGTTGTCCTGTACTACAGCCTGTGCCGCATCTGCAATGATCACATTTCTGGTTCCGGCACGCTGCAGCATGACTGCCAGTGATACTGCAGCAAAAATTGCTGCAAGCACCGCTGCTTTTTTCATCATGCCATCATCTTTCATGCTTTATGTTTCCTCACCCGAATACTTTTTTCTGGGTGGTTTTGGTCCCAGAAACTGATAGTAATAGGTCTTAATCATACCATTGTAAATTTTTCTGTTTTTGTCAGCCTTACATCCAAGCATTTTTTCTGCCTGCTCATATGCCGTGATCAGATACATGGACCAACTGTCCA
>JAGOGF010000178.1 GCA_017996845.1 Butyrivibrio sp. | reverse complement strand
TCTGATCTGCAAAAAGATCCAGGATCCATGCAAGCTTTTCTCCAACTTCCGGATTGTGTGAAACACGATACAATTCCGTATATGCCTCAAAAACATGTAGTAACGTATTCATCGTCTTATCTGCAATGACGCCGTTTTCAGAAAGTTTTTCATTCGACTGCGGTTTGAAATCAATGGTAAAAGCTTCCAGATATCCTGCTTCATCCCGGCATTTGTCCTCTATCAGATGAAACAGCTGTTCAGCAAGTTCCAGTGCCTCGTGATCCTTTGATGCTTCATAATAGGATGCAAGTGCATAGATACAAAATGCCTGATTGTAAGTATGTTTTGTTGTATCAGCCGGTGTCCCATCATAATTTAAAGACCAGAATATACCGCCATTTTTCAGGTCTATGCAGTGTTCCTTTAAAAAGGTATAACCATGCTCTGCTTCTGCCAGAAGCTGCGGGTCCTGCAGAAATGTATATGCATTTGCAAAAAACCAGGTTATTCTGCTATTCAGGATGCATCCTTTTTCAGCCTTGCGATCCAGCTGCAGATCATAGGACAGCCAGCCATAATATCCGCCGTATGTATCATCCCGCAGATTCTCCCAGAATGGAATCAGTTTTTCTGTAAGATGTTCTTTGATTTCCTGTTTCATTTGTATTTTATCCAAAACACGTTCTCCTTATCCCTTTACTGCCCCCTGTGTAATACCGCTGTAAATCTGTTTCTGGCAAAGCAGAAATACAATCAGTGCAGGAAGAAATGAAATGATCACACCTGCACAGATCAGATTGTACTGACTTCCCATAGGTCCCACAAATGTATAAAGAGACGTTGCAATCGTGTGAAGATTTTTATTCTGCAAATACAGATTGGCACAATAGTATTCATTATAAACTCCAACACCTTTTAATATGCAGGCGGTAACCACTGCAGGCTTTAAAAGCGGGAGCAGAATTTTCCAGTAAATCTGCCAATAACCTGCACCATCTATAATAGCAGATTCATCCAGAGATGTGGAAATATTTTCCATAAACTGAATGAAAATATATATCGAAATAACGTCCGTTCCACAACTCATTATAATATATCCATATAGATGATTCACAAAGTGAAAACCTGACATAATCTTATAAACAGTTACCTGCATGGCAACACTCGGAAGAAGGGACGCCAGTAAATATAGGTTACGGATCAGCTGATTTCCCGGGAATTTAAATCTGGTCAGAACATATGCCAGCTGTGTACCAACGATGACAGATACCGTAAGCACGCAGATCATAACGATAAAGGAATTCAAAAAGGCACGCCCCATATTAGCAGTTGTATAAGCTTTTGCAAAATTACTGAAATTCAGCCAGTTCTGCGGAAGAGACATCACACTGGTCTGCTGATATTCCTCAGATGTCTTGAATGCCGTAATGAAACAGGATATTACAGGAATAACCGCCCAGAAACCAAAGAAAAGAAGAGATGCATATTCAACGAACAGCCATAAAATTCCCAGCGGTGTATACTTCTGTTGAGGCTTTCTGAGTTTGACCTTCTGTACTGTACTCATATTTTCAAAGTTCCTTTCTTTTCCAGTTTTAATGCTTCCTTCTGCGCTTTTAGCCTTGCATGCTTTGCCCGATACGATTCATCCTCAGATTCTGCATCGCGGAAAATATATTTAAAAAACAATTTCTGCAGAATCGTACATGCAAATATAATTAGCAATAATACAACCGCCATCGCGCATGCAAGTCCGACTTTCTGGCTCGTATGTGCAATATCATTCATGATTACAAAATAGGTTCCGGTTCCGTTCGCACCACTGGTTATGACATAAGGCTGCTCAAATGCACTTAACGATCCTGTAATGGACAAGATCACATTTAATGTCACGATTGTTTTGATACTTGGCAGAATAATCGCTTTGAATATCTGCCATTTATTTGCGCCGTCCAGTTCTGCTGCTTCATACAGTTCAGCATCTACCGACATGATTGCCCCTACAAACAGGACCATATTCTGTCCAAAATAGCGCCAGACACTTGTTGCGACAAGCGCCCAGTTATTAACCGCCTGATCTTTGAGCCAGTACGGAAGATTTTCCGGATTAAATCCACACCATGTCAGAATCGAATCAAAAACAAATCCTCTGGTATAGAAAAATTTAAAAATAAATCCAATTGCAATACCATTAATCAGAAAGGGAAAGAACATCAATCCTTTAAAGAAATTTCCACCCTTTACTTTAAAACTCAAAATCGTTGCCATATATAAAGCAAGTACCAACTGTATCACTGCTCCGACCATATAATACAGACTCAGTTTCAACGCTCCAAAACAGTCATCTCTTCTGAATACATCAATATAGTTCTGTAAACCGACAAATTTTCTCTTATCTACCGGCGTCGTATATTTCATTTTATAAAAACTGAATTTCACCATCTCTCCAAATGGAAAGTAGGTAAATATTATCAGCAGCGCAATCGGTATGATCATAAAAGCAACAATAATCAGAAGCTGCTGCCCCTGTCTGCTTTTGATCCATTTTCCAAAGGCTGTTCTTTTCTGATTTTCTTTTTGCTGGACTATCTCTGCCATATCTGGTTCCTCCGGTTTTGCCTTGTACTGAAGCCAAAAACATTTATACGCTTACTCATAAATCGGGCCGGGGATGACTTCGCCCCGGCCCGCCATAGCCTTTTGCCTGCAAATCTCTTTTGATCAGTAATCTACAGAAATATTATTTGTCTGTTGTGCATCATCCCAGGCTTTATTCCATTCACCCATAATGTCATCAAACGATTCATCCTTATTTGCTGCATGTTCAATGATCTTCTGAACTTTCTCGTTTCCACCTGCATTGATGTTCAGTTCAGATTCTGAATTCATTTCATTCAGATAATCTTCTTCTCCATCTTTTGCCGGTTCATCTGTCAGGAACGTAACACCGTCAAATGCAAGTTTTGTCTTGGTATCTCCTGCTTTAACCGGAAGACCATCTTCGTTGTAGGAGAATCCTGATTCCTCAGTCATCCACTTTACAAATACCATTGCTGCCGCTTTTTCATCATCTGTTGCATTCACATTGATACCATATGAATAATCGGCACCTGCGCTTGCATACTGCTTTCCGTTTACTGTGATTGGAAATGGCATATAAGCAACATCTGATGCATTTTTACCAGCTGCTTCCATTTGCGGATAAGCCCATGAACCAAGTGCCATACATCCGATTTTTCCACTGTTGAGCATAGCTTTGCAGCCTTCCCAGTCGGTTGTTGTGTAGTCATCTTCTGTCAGCCCCTTGTTCACAGCGTCATACAGTGTCTTATATACTGCATAGGCATGTGTATCATCGTTATAATTCTGGAACGGATCTTTTGTATGAACCAGTTTCTGATTCATGTATGTATTGTCACCTGTAGCATTATTTCCGATATAAGCATCCCATGCACCCATTGTCCAGCCTGCTGCATAGTTTGTATACATCGGGATTGCATCTGTCTTATCTTTAATTAACTGCAGGTCTGCAATAAAATCTTCCGGAGTCTTGGGAAGTTCCGTAATTCCGGCATCCTGAAATACTTTCTTGTTGTATACGATTCCCTGTGTAGTTGCAGTAGAGGGTACACCATATACCTGATCATCATACTCCCATGTTGTCGCATAATTGATCTGTGTCTTCATTGTCTCCAGATTACCATAGGAAAGAAAATAAGTGGAAAGATCAGCCTTGTCTACAGCGGGAATCATTGTGATCGTTTCATAATTACCGGACTGCAGATGTGTCAGTGCGTCGTCAGCATAATTTGTATCTGTTGTGATCTTGACTGTAATGTTTGGGTACTCTTTATTAAAATCAGCAAGATATGACTTCCAGTTCTTTCCGCCGTAATCATCAGAATCCATATCTGTTCTGTGATTAAACATTGTAATGGTAGCTTTCAGATCCGTATAGTCCTGACCCAATTTGATTCCTGCATAGCTCAGACCATCTGTACTTTCTGATTCAGCAGCTTCTGCAGACGCATCTGTTGCACTTACTTCTGCCTGTGCCGTTTCCTCTGATGATGCATTCGCAGATGCTGTGGTATCTGATTTTGAAGAAGAACCACACGCTGTCATGCTGGCAACCATTACGGTTGACAGTAATACTGCAAGTACCTTTTTCTTTTTCATTGTTACCCTCCTGTTTTAGTTAATTTAATTAACATATTTCTTTTTTGAGCTATTTTTAAGTATATTTATTCTATAGTTAAAGTCAATGTTTTTTAGCTAATTAGCTTAATAAAAATATACTTTTTAGTTCTTTTTAACAGATTAATATTTCTGTTTTTGTGAATTAATTACTTAAAAAAGTAATGTATAGATTTTCCTGATAAAATACTTTCAGAAAAACCATATATTGCAGTACCGAACTGTTACGTAAAGATTTCATTCACAATTTCCCCTAACAGATAAAAAATAGCAGAAAAAAAGCTCTGCTTTTACGCAGAGCTTTCAGATTGTGATTTTTATGGGTAACCATTGGTTTTTATCCTAAGTATGGATCATGGTTTCGGAATAGATGCAGAAACACAACTGCACAATTTTAATGAATTCTACCAGGATGATTCTTCCCAAACCTGTGAAGACAATGGACTTACC
>JAGOGF010000177.1 GCA_017996845.1 Butyrivibrio sp. | reverse complement strand
CAATGGGACAGGACTGATCGGAAATCTGAAGCGAACCCCCTTTTTCTGATGCAGCCTGATTCAAAAGTGTTGCAAAATCAGAAGGAAGTCTCTCCTTATCTTTTGCATTAAATATTATTTCACCTTTTTGAGGTAAAACAGATTTTCTGACCAATTGAAGAATCAGATCAAAATATTCATTTTCCGGAAGCTGGGTCAGCTTAAGGTGTGCCTGTTCAAGCACGTCACCGATCAAACGCTGCTTTTCTGCAAGCAGCAGCTGCCTTTTTGCAAGAGCAGCGGCAGAAGTGGCGCGTGAAAGCTGATCAGACAGGCGAACCTCTTTATCATGCATCAACTTGTCACATGATTCCTTTGCCTCATTTTCGGCCTCAGACATAATGCGGGCAGCTTCTTTTCGGGATTTTGCAAGTATTTCGTCAATAACCTCCTGAGACTGGGCATTTATCTCGCCGATAATTTTATCTAATTCAGCCATGTTGTTTTCCTTTCCCGTTACTTTCTATTAATTGGTCTCTGGCTGTCCTGATCAGACATTAACGTTTGCAATACCAAAGATAGACAGGATGGAAACCAACAAAGCCAGAATAGCATAGGTTTCTACCATGGCAGGGAAAATCATGGCTTTACCGAACTGATCAGGTCTTTTTGCAACAAGACCGATTGCTGCAACAGATGCCTGGGACTGATAGCACGCCGAAATATAGCCAACGATTGCCATGGGAAGGCAGGCAGCCAGATAGAGAAGTCCCTTTGTAAGTGAAATATTGGAGTCTCCGCCCATAATACCAATCTGCGTCAGCGTGATGAAAGCAATCAGCAGACCATAAATACCCTGCGTACCCGGAAGAAGCTGTAAAATAAGAACCTTACTGAACTGAGACGGATCGTCCGTTACAACACCTGCAGCAGCCTGACCCGCACGACCAACGCCTACTGCAGAACCTGCGCCTGCAACTAAAGCAGAAAGAGATGCACCAAGAAGAGCAAAAAATAATCCTAACTGTGACATAATGAATACCTCCATTGTTTGAATGTGTTTGTGCAGTTACATTAACTATTCCTGTACTTTGTAATATTTTGTCTGTTCTTTAAAAGGTTCAAAGGGACGTCCGCCACCTTCATAAAATTTACCGAAAAATTCAACATACTGAAGACGGTTGGTGTGAACATATGCGCCAAGTGCATTGATCGCCAGATTCAGCAGATGACCGATGATAAAGATCACCATAAAAATAATAAAACCGACGATACCTCCCCCGAGACCTGACGCAACCATACTGCCCATTTTATTAAAGACAGTAGCAATAACACTTGTTGCAAGTCCAAGAGCCAATAAACGCGAGTAGGAGAGTACATCACTTAAATAACCGGTAATACCATATAACGAATACAATCCCTTCAGTATTCGTTTAAACCAGTTGCGCGATTCTCTTCCTCCGGTCAGGATGATTCCGACAGCCGAGATGATCATACATACTGCAGCAATCTGTCCGCAAACAGATGGAAGAACGAAAGTGAGCCCAAGCATTGCAGTCATCATGGGAACAGTCAGCAGATAGATAACAGAACCGCCTACCAGCATATACCAGAAAATAACATCGTAAACTGCATCCAGATAATGGTGTGATTTGATGCAGGCTTTCAGTTTCAGCGTCAGTCCTGTAAATAAATGAATCAGCCCAAGTAAAAATGAAAATGCCATCATCTTGATGGGAAGTGCAATCGGTTCAAACCAGATGGGAGGGAGTTTGATATCCGGTCTGCCAAAAAATGTTGTAGCAATCACGTTGGTAGCGTCTCCAAAAAAACTTCCGAACATAAATCCCCAGAACACCGTGCCTACTCCGCAAAGCAAAAACATGTGAAGTGTTTTTTTCATTCCGGCTTCCATATTCTGAAACTTTTTCAGAAGAACAGCACATCCAATTACCAGAATCAGACCATATGCCGCATCTGAAAGCATCAGGCCGAACAGGATATAGTAAAAACAGGAAACAGGGAATGTCGGATCAGCTTCGCCCTTACCAGGCAGGGAGTAACTTTCAATCACGCTTTCCAATGGAGAAGCAAATGCATTATTACGCAATGCGACCGGAACATCATCCGTATCATCCGGTTCGTAAAAATCAACAACGCAGTTGAATCTGGCAGTCAAAAGCGTTTCCAGTGCAGTAGAATCACGTTCACGTACATAACCGCTTAATAGAAAAGTGCGATTGGATTGCTGCAGTCCATTGATGATTGCATATTTATCAGAACGCATGGAAAAATAATCGATGATAAATTTAAGCTCATTCCGGCGATCAGCAAAAGAAGCAATTTCATTTTGAATTCCCGTTTCATCCGTGTGAAGCTGCACAAGCCTTTTGCGAATATCAGCTGCCTGTTGTGATGGAGCATCTCCTGAAAGAGATGGTCTGGCAAAATTCATATGCCGAAGCGCCTCTTCAACTTTTTGTGCATCTTTTTTCAGACAGATGATCATGATGCAGGTCTGTTCCGAGGAAGCACTGATAATGGAAATATCAGTACCGGAAACATCCGGTGCATATTGCCCTAACTGTGTGAGAATTTGCAATTCAGTTACTTCATTTGGCAATGTGCCAATAAAAGCCTTTGTACATCTGGTTCCCTCAAAATCCATGGGATATTCAAATGACAGCCAGGGCTGTAAAGCTTCCAATTGTGTTTCGAGCCTGGGGATTTCAGCCTGAATTTCGGTCAATTGTTTTGAGAGAGAGCCGAGTCGATAAACCATTTCCATGATATTGTCTCTGCGGGCAACATTTGTTTCATAATCTGTCAGACTCATTTTCTGGCGACCGGAAAACATGGTAACCGGATTGGTATCCGGAACAATATGATCCAGAACGGCAAGTGCCTGTACTGCAAGTGTGCAGTTTTTGTCAAAGGTTGCACGTGCGCCTGACATATCAATCTGGTGAAAAACAGGGTCTGATTGCTGACCGGACTGAACAGACGGTTCCAAAGTGATTTCCATAACACCTTTTCGCTGTAATAGTTCAAGTATTTGTTTTCTGTTTTTGCGAAGTCCGACAATCAGTACCCGTTTCATTGGTAATACGGACATGATAATCCTCCTTTCCGTTTATTATTTGAAAAAGTATCAGGAGACCAGCATTTTGATAACCGTATCAGTAGCATGCTGACGTTTTTGAATAACCAACTGCTGTAATGCTTCAATTTCCTTTTGTGCTTCCAATTCTGCTGTTTTCAGAAGTTCTTCGTTTTGCGAATTAGCCCGCGAAAGTGCGGCTTTTGTTTCTGACTTCATAGCGTTGATTCGCGATTGGATAAGCTCTGCAGCATCATTTTTTGCCTGCAAAACGATCTGATCGGCATTTTCTCTTGCTTCTTTCTCTTTCTGCGCCGCAGATGCTTCTGCATCTCGAATCGCCTGAATTGTATCCTGCGCCAATGAATTCATCCTCCTTCTCTGAATATATATAATTGTATATAAATAACTGATAAAACATATTAATTTTATCTCATACGAACACATTAATCAATGAAAGTGTTAGAAAATCCAAAGATTTATGGATAATATGCTGTAAATTCAAAAAAGAAAACTATAAAAGTAAATACTTTTCTGCTTTTTGGATTAAGGTAACAGTTTTCTATATTATAAAAGAGATTAATTTTGTACTTGATTATTTATGCAATCTGTGTATAATAAAATTCACAAATGAATAAATATGCATACAGACATCAAAAAACGTATATATTTTCGCAAACGAACAGAAAATTCGTATAAATATGCGAAAAAAATCGGAAAGATGCAGAAATGGAGAATATTATGAAAAAGAAGATAATCAGCATGATTATGATGACAGTAATGGCGACCAGCCTGATGGCCTGCGGAGGTACAGCTTCGGATGCAGCAAAGTCTGAGACCGGTACAGAAGCTGCAACAGGCGTGTCTGAGCAAACAACAGCGACAACTGAGCAGACAGCCGATACAGCGGCATCTGCTGCGGTATCCGGAAGTATCAATGGGGATGGAGTTGGAACCGCAGGTACACTGATCATGGCGACAAATGCCGAATTTCCGCCATATGAATATCATGACGGTGATAATATTGTTGGAATCGATGCAGAGATTGCAGCTGCCATTTCTGAGAAAATGGGCTGCAAGTTGCAGATTGAGGATATTGCATTTGACTCTGTCATTCCGGAAGTGACCTCCGGCAAGGCAGATATCGGAATGGCAGGAATGACCGTTACGGAAGAACGCAAGCAAAGTGTTGATTTTTCAGATACATATGCAGAAGCATCACAGGTAATTATTGTGAAAAGTGATTCTGCAATTGCGTCACCGGATGATCTGAAAGACAAGATCATTGGTGTACAGACAGGAACAACAGGTGATATCTATGCAACAGATGATTTTGGAGACAAGAATGTAGAACGCTACAATAAAGGAATGGAAGCGGTGCAGGCACTCTCTCAGGGTAAAATTGATGCAGTTATCATTGATCGTGAACCTGCAAAAGTATTTGTAAAAGAGAATACCGGACTGAAGATTCTGGATGAAGCATATACGACAGAAGAGTATGCAATTGCAGTTGCAAAGGGAAATACAAAGCTTTTGAGCAATATCAATGCAGCACTTG
>JAGOGF010000054.1 GCA_017996845.1 Butyrivibrio sp. | reverse complement strand
CTCAGTGAAAGCTTTAACAGCCTTCTCGGCATCCTTCTTGGATAATCCGGCCTGATCAGCGATAGCTGCTACTAACTCTGTCTTGTTCATTTTGGAATTCCTCCTATATGATAGTAAGTATCTTATTTTGATGCTTGATACGCTTCGCAAGCACCTATATTTACTTATATACGTTTTCCAGTCCTTTGTCAAGAAAATTCCTTGATTTTTCGGGGCTTTGCGGCTTTTTGGTACCCTTTTTTTCACCCCAAACCGCACTTAGCCGATTGTGTTTCCACTCACATCTGTTTCTCTGATCAAATCGGGAAATGAATATGTTTTATCACACTTGGAACTGTCAATGCTGATAGAATAACTTCTGGTTGCATAACCCGTTTTTTTCAGCGTAATGGTATGTGTTCCGGATACTTTTGTAAAATCGGAAGGAACCACTCCGACATAACTCCCATCCATATAAAGTTCTGCATTAGCAGGCGCATCAACATACACCTTATATCCGGTAATTTCAGTCCCGGTATTACTGCTTTCCGTCCCAGATGATCCACCGCTGTTACCACTGACCGTGTACTTTGTACCACTGCTTTTTTCTGTTCCTGCTGCAGCTGCTGTCGTCTTCGCTGCTCCTGCTGCAGAAGATGCTATCGATGCCGCAGAAGATGATTTTGCTGTACTGCTGTTTGCAGAGACTGTTCCGGATTTTTCCAGATCAATCTGTACAACTGCTGATGGCTGACCAACTCTTAAATACTTATTTATCGTTTCATACCCTTGCGCGGAAACTTTCAATGCATGAAATCCATAATCATACTGATAGGTTACGCCTGTCAGCGCTTCTATACCGTCCACATATATTTCTGCCTCTTCCGGATCTGTCTGGAAAATCACATTCCCACGTGAAGGCTCTGCCAAAGTTATATCGCTTGCATCGATCACAGTTTCTTTATTTCTTGCTACCGTTATTTGCTTTGTATAGTCTGCCCCGTTTCCCAGAATATGAAGCGTATAAACTCCTTCCGGTGCACTTATCAGCATATTATCTGAAATGCGGTGAATCACGGTATTTCCAAGTTCCAACCACGCACCTGCAAGATTCTGATCCCCAATCTGATCTGTTGACAGGCTCACATATCCGTGTCCCTTCGTTACACAGATACTGTAAACCTCCTGTCCGATCCCACTGATACGTATTGTATCCCCCGGAAGGATATCTGCCAGAATCACCGGTTCCTTTTCCGCCAGAATAAGGGCATTATCACCCAGATGATATGTCTTTCCACCAATCTCTGCTGTTTCATCACTTTCTGAAAATTCATAATCATCTGTTCCATCATGCACCCATGCCTCAGAAGAAATGACCAGAGAATTGAGATGCTTGTTGTTTTTCAGAAATGTAATATTTACAATCGTTCCAAGCTCCAGAAGCTTGGGAGAAAGCGCCCTGCCATACTGATTGAACATCAGAGATGTATTATCATAACTGAGCGTATAATCTCTTCCAGTATCCATATTTCTAAATGATATTGTGCTTTTCTGCGGGTCAACTGCCTTAATTGCCACTGTATCTGCAGAGTCATATTTGTGTAAAAGTGAGATTTGCTCTTGCTGTTCTGCAGATACCTGGAATGATATTCCGATCTGCCCGATCATCAGACAAATCAGCATTCCAATTGTCAGAATCAGACTTTTTTTCCTTTTCATCATCTCTCAGACTTCCTCTCTGAATCGATTGAGATGCGCTGGTTCCATCAGATACGCATATGTATTATGTTCCGGACATTTTAATACATCCATCAACATAGCCTGCAGAATATCTCCCAGTTCCCTTCCCGGATTCAGTCCTGCTGCAATGAGATCCTGTCCCCGAACTGCAAGTTTTTTTAATGACAGGCAATCTTCATGCATAAGAATATCGCTGTATATTTTTTGTACATATACCAACACTTTTTCCTTCTCAGACCGCTGATATGTACTTTGTGCAAGCATATCTGCCTTTTTCACTTCCAGCAGAAGCGGAAAATCATTTTCTCCAACCTCATAGATTGCTTTCCGTACATCTGCAGGTGTTGTATCCATTCCAACATGTCTGTCATGATAATAGATCAGATTGCATACTCTGGTCAGCGTTTCTTTGTCAAATTTTAAACGGTTCATAATTTCCCTGGCCATTTCCGCACTTTTGGCAGCATGTCCATGAAAATGTCTGATTCCCTGCTCATCTTCTGTCATTGTGACCGGTTTTGCAATATCGTGAAACAGCATGGTAAGCCTCAGCACACGATCGGCGCGCACATTTTCAGTTGCCATGATCATATGCTCTCCGACAGAATACATATGATGTGGATTATTCTGTTCCACTGACATACAGCGATCAAGTTCGGGGAGTATTATCCGCAGGATTCCCATCTTCCATGCATCCCTTATTTTCCCAGGATAATCCGCGCACAGAAGTTTCACCAGTTCTGTCTGTATCCGCTCTGCGCTGATTTTGGAAAGTGTATGAGAAAGTGCTGCAATTGCTTCCTTTGTCCGGGTTTCAATCTGATAATCCAATTGTGCGGAGAATCTTACTGCGCGCATTATCCGAAGTGCATCTTCCCCAAAGCGTTCCTGTGGATCTCCCACGCACCGAATCAACTTTTTTCCGATATCTTCCATTCCACCAAAAATATCAATCAGACCTTCTTCGGTATTATATGCCATTGCATTGATGGTAAAATCTCGCCTGCGCAGATCTTCTCTCAGATTTGCCGTAAAAATCACATCTTTGGGATGCCTGCCATCTGCATATTCCCCATCAATCCGATAAGTAGTTATTTCAAAGCCTTCTTTACCCAGCATAACCGTAACCGTGCCATGCTCGATTCCGGTATCAACTGTGCGCCTGAATAGCTGCTTAATCTCCATCGGCTTCGCACTTGTGGTGATATCCCAGTCTCCCGGTATCTTTTTCAGAATAGAATCTCTGACACAGCCGCCTACCACATATGCCTCAAAACCTGCCTGATGCAGCGTAGAAAGGATCACTGCTGCTTTCTCGGGAATCTCAATATGAATATTTTTATCTCTGCATATTTCTTCACTCATAGTATTTATCATAACGCAAAAAAACAAATGTGTGAAGAAAATATGCTTTTCATTCTGTCAGGCACTGTATTTCAAAGGCAGGAATGCAAATATTTTCTTTATTTTGCTTCCATCTGTTTATGATCCGTTCTGCCACCATTTTACCATTTTCCATATCAGTCCCTGTCAGAAGGATCATATACTGTCTATGCCCCAGACATGTTATAACGTCTCCTTTTCGAAGCACCCGTTCTGCCACTTCACCAAATTCTGAAAGCATCCTATCCACTTTAATCTCGTCCTGATCATCCGCTTCTTCCCGCATGGTAAAAAGCAGGAGTTGTGCATTAATTTCTTCTCGTTCACTACACCGCTCAAGATATCTGAAAATATTTCTAAAATCCTCATAATCCACTCGATATGCGCCTGAATGCTCTGTCTGTTCGCTGATCATTCCCCAGGCCTGATCGATTCGAACTGTACTTTCAGTCTTCTGCATCTCTTTCAGACTCTCACAGCCTCTGCTGAATATGCTGAATCCGTGTCTGCCATTTTGCTTTACATAATAGAGTGCTTTATCCGCATTGTAATACAAAGAAGCAAAATCCGCCCCGTCTCCCGGTGCACGTGCTCCCCCAATTGATACACTAAGTGAAACTTCCGCATCCTCTCCCAGCATATCATTTAAAATATGCTCCAGTCTCATATTGATTCTGCTGCAACGTTCAAATAAATGCTCTGCATTATCATAATCTTTATAGAAAATTACAAACTCGTCTCCACCAATTCTTCCAAGTATATCGTATGAGCGAATAAAGGATTTCAGCACTTCTGCTACACGCATGATTACCCTGTCTCCCATTTTATGCCCATAGATATCATTCACCAGTTTAAAATGATCAATATCCATCATCAGAAAAACCCCATGCGCTTTGGTTCCCTGCAGATAAGTGTCAGCTTCCCTTGCTGTCGCACGTCTGTTCAACAGCCCTGTCAGAGGATCTGCATCCGCATTATGTTCCAGTACCTTTCTGGTTTCTTCACTCTGCACAACCATCTCAATTCTTTTCAACAGAATGTCTGCTTTAAAAGGCTTGCGAATGTAGTCGCGCGCTCCCATCTCCAGCCCTTTTACTTCACTTTCAATATCGTCTTCTGATGTCATAAAGACAACCGGTATATCAAACCCGCTGCACTGTTTGAGCTGTTCCATCACCTCGTAGCCGTCCATTTCAGGCATATTTAAATCCATCAGAATCAGATCCGGTTTTTCTGCTGTTGCCTGTTCAAGTGCAGCGGCTCCGGAACAAACGCTGACGGTCTCGTAACTTTTGTGCAGAATTCTCTCCGCTATCCTGCACACAATTTCATCATCATCGACGATCATGATCTTTTTCATGACGGTCTCCTTTTCTAAAATTTGCTGCGATACGCCAGATATGCGGAAGATACATCATCCGCATATCTGGCACTGATCTGCAGTTCCTTTCCGTCTTTCAATACAACGATTCTGGAATCAAGTGTTCTGATCTTGCACAATGATACAACTTCAAACCTGGAAATCCGAATAAATTCGCCGGTAGGAAGCTGTTCCAGCATTTTCCCAAGTGTCATATAGGTTGTATAATCATTTGCTTTGGTATGTATAATCAGCTTTCTGCTGTATGTTTCAAAATAAGTAATATCGGATATATATATTTTCCAGACTTCTCTGTTCATATATATATCAATTGAACGTGTTCTGGCGTAGTGCTGAAGCGCAAGGTCCATAACGCTGCGAAATTTCTCATACAGAACCGGCTTTTGAAGATAAGATAACGTGCCTACTTCAAATGCCTCTGCCGCATACTCATTTCCACTTGTGATAAAGATAATCTGACTTCGCTGTCCCATTGCCCGAAGTGCTCTGGCTAAATCAATCCCTGTCATATCAGGCATATATATATCAAGCAGAACAATGTCCGCTGTTAAACTTTTTATCTTTTGCAGAAACGCTTCTCCTGATGAACATTCCGTGATAACCGCCTGCATATGTGTTGTTTCCATGTACTTATCAAGTTGTTTTCTGATCAGCACACGTTCAATCCGTTCGTCATCACATAAAATCATGTTCAGTTTTTCCACGTGTAGTTCCTCCCAGTTGAAAGTACGCAACGCTCTATACACGCACTATCATATTATCAATTATATCAAAACCTGCAATAAAGATTGTTTAAAAACCGCTTATCCTGTCATAGAATTTCATACATCCGTTTTGTTATTATAGATATTTTTTTACCGGAAAATCAATTGCAGAAATAAAAATGTTGTGAATATAACTTAATATAAAAAAGTGGCCGGCAGAATGTATAACACCTCTGTCAGCCACTTTATACCATTTCATAAATCCTTTTCAGCAATCGCTGATGGGATCAATATGCTCTGCCCCAATATACCATCTTCGTGGCAGGTTTTCCGCAATATACGCACACATCAGACAGGTTTTCCTGCTCGAACGGGATGCAGCGGCTTGTTACATTCATTTCTTCCTTGATCTTTTCTTCACATTCACGGCATCCACACCACATCGCCTTTACAAATCCCTTTGTCTCCTGAAAAGCTTCTGCAAACTCTTCTTTGTTTCTGGCAGGGAAGGTATGTGTCTGCAGGTGTTTTTGCGCCTTTGCCAGCATATCAGACTGAATGAGCGGTAAAAGTTCTGTTACTTTGGAAACTACCCCGTCAATCGCACATTCTATTTTTTCTCCGGTATCTCTGCGAACCAGAACGCATTTCCCGTTTTCCAGATCTTTCGGTCCGATCTCAATACGAAGTGGTATCCCGCGCATTTCCTGATCCGCAAACTTATATCCCGGACTTCTGTCGGAATCCTCTGTTTTGACACGAAAATCTTTGAGTCTTGCTGCGATATCATATGCTGCTTCCAGCACACCCTCTTTACGCTGCTGAATCGGAATCACCATAACCTGTATCGGCGCAATCTTTGGTGGCAGTACCAGACCGGAATTATCACCGTGCACCATAATCAACGCACCAATGATACGCGTGGTCATTCCCCAGGATGTCTGGCAGACATAATGGAGTTTATTATCCTGACCGGTATACTGAATTCCAAAAGCCTTGGCAAATCCATCTCCAAAGTTATGACTGGTACCGGACTGCAGCGCTCTGCCATCATGCATAAGTGCTTCAATTGTATAGGTAGACTCTGCCCCTGCAAATTTCTCTTTATCCGTTTTCTGTCCCTTGATCGTCGGAAGTGCGAGGTCTTCTTCACAAAAGTCAGAATAAACCTGCAGCATCTGCTTTGTACGTTCTTCTGCATCTTCCATTGTTGCATGTGCAGTATGACCTTCCTGCCACAGGAACTCACGGGAACGTAAAAACGGTCTTGTTTCCTTCTCCCAACGTACAACAGAACACCACTGATTGCAAACCTGTGGAAGATCCTTGTAAGAATGAATTTCTCCTTTATAATAATCACAGAAAAGTGTTTCGGAAGTTGGTCTTACACAATATCTTTCTGAAAGTTTTTCCAGTCCGCCCTGTGTCACCCATGCAACTTCCGGCGCAAAGCCTTCCACATGATCCTTTTCTTTTTGTAAAAGCGATTCCGGGATAAACATCGGCAGATATACATTCTGTACCCCCGTGTCCTTGAATCTCTGATCCAGATGTTTCTGAATCAGTTCCCAGATTGCATAACCTGCCGGTTTGATTACCATGAATCCCTTGATATTGGAGTAGCTGATAAGTCCCGCCTTTACTACCACGTCTGTGTACCACTGTGTAAAATCTTCATCCATGGATGTAATCTCTGCTACCAGTTTCTTGTTATTCTGATCTGCCATCTTTTCCCTTTCCTTTCTCTCTTTTCCTGTAATCATTCGACTGATCAAGCAGAACCTCCAGATAAAAAAAGCCTCCGGTCCTGCTGCCAGCTTGTAGCAACAGGGACCGAAAGTCTTCGGCGGTACCACCCTATTTAAATCCGTACTATCACGGATTTCACTCTTCTTGTCCGTTAACGCCGGTTTACGCTGCATTTTACATACAGGACTCCAAGGCAGGTTCGCTGCATCGTTACGTAAAGACCTCTCACCTGTGGTCTTCTCTCTGGAAACGCCTTCTGCAGCTACTAACCCTCTTCATTGTCTTGAGCTCATTTTAAGCATGTCACACTGAAAAGTCAACGTTTATTCTCGATAGAACACCGTTCTCCATTTTGCAAAGGATGCGGTTGCCTTTTCAGAAAAAATCCCCAGAAACGTTCCTGTAAAAGTCATTTTGCGCGTAACTTCCGTGCACATGGCTGCAGTAGACCCCTGATCCAGAATCTTCACTTCGCCGTGTTCATCCAGAAATTCAAAGTAATAATTAAACATATCTGCGCGAACCATTAACCTGATCGTCCCTGTTTGCGGAATGCTCCATTCAGAAGTAACTGCCTCAAAATCATATATCTGTTTCCTTACCTGAACATAATGCTTTCCGCCTCTGCAGGTTATATACAGATCATAATGATGTTCATTCGTATAAAAAACGCTCAGACCTGCCTTGCTGCCTTCCAGAAAAAGCTGTGGTGTAATCTCTGCCGTCATATTAAATGAAAATTCTTTTTGTCTGATTCCCGCAAACACGGGAGTCGCTTTCTCATCCGACAGACATATCCCGTTTCCGATCAGGGTGATCTGATCCCTGTCAGCCACAAGATTTCTTTCATCCAGCGGCTTTCGTAAAAAGGTCAGCGCATGTTCTTTTCTGATTCTGTCATAATCATATACATCTTCCTGCACCTGTGCATTAACACATTCTCCGGGAAGATCCGCCTCCATCTGTGCTTCCAGACGTTTCCCGCCGTTGACGACAGGCCACCCGTTTTCCCATGAAACAGGAGCCAGAAAGGTTTCTCTTCCAAGGTTGTGCAGCATCAGATGATTTCCGTTTTCTCCGATACATCTGACTGCCAGGCACACCATCCACCAGTTTCCATTCTGATCTTCCACCAGATCTGCATGACCGGTGCAGGCAATATCCCTGCGTTCTTCATCTTTGTGTGAAAAAAACGGGTTATTTGGGCACGCTTCATAAGGCCCATACGGATCTTTGCTCCTCTGAATTGTTACCATATGACCATATTCTGTGCCTCCTTCGGCCAGCATCAGATAGTAAGTATCACCAATTTTATAAATATGTGGCGCCTCAGCAGAGCGCCCGCAGCACCCTTTGGACAAAAGTCTGCTCGGTGTAAGCATTTCTCCGGTTTCCGGATCAATTTCACACAGAAAGATTCCCTGATTTCCTTTGTCATCACTGTTGGAAACAAAGTAGGTTTTGCCATCTGCAAAAAGAAGGGAAGGGTCTATCCCTCCCTGAGCGATCCACACAGGTTCCGACCATTCACCCCTAATGTCATCCGTATGAACCAGCATATTTCCCTTATCCGAAACGTTTGTCGTTACCATATAAAACCTGCCGTCGTGACAGCGAATCGTCGGTGCATATATTCCGCCTGAGTTCCAGCTGTTTCTGAGTTTTAGCTGAAGCGTTTGCGTCAGGCAGTGTCCGATACACTCCCAGTCTGCCAGGTTTCTGCTATGATAAATGGGCACTCCCGGAAAATACTCAAAACTTGATGTTACAAGATAAAAATCGTATCCGACCCTGCAGATGCTGGGATCCGGATTAAAACCGGTGATCACTGGATTTCTGTACTTCTGCAATATTCTTACCCTCTTTTCTGCCTGTTGACTTGATAAACTGCTTAGAATATAGCATACGTATCCATTCAAAAGTACCCCACAAAATAAAGAAAAAATACCGCAGATGTATCTTGCTGAAATCTGCCTTCCAGGGCAATGGCTTTTTTCTGTCACATTACCTGTTTTTCATACGTTTTGAGGTGTTCCAGGTATTTCTTCCCAATCGGACTAAGCGAAGTATTTGCTCTCATAATATAAGAAATGGTCATTATTTCATCATCCGCAAGCGGCACTGCTTTGTAATGATTTCCATTCAAATCTTCACAGATTATCCCGGAACAGAGTGTATAACCATTCAACCCTACCATCAGATTCAGCATCGTCCCTCTGTCGTTTACTTTAATCATTCTGTCGTATTCGTATGTGCTGAGAACTTCCTCTGCAAAATAAAACGAATTATTTGTTCCCTGATCAAAAGAAAGACACGGATAGTCCGCCAATTCTTCAAATCGAATTTTTTCCTTTTGGGCAAGCGGATGCCGTGCAGAAAGATATACATAGGTATGGCATCGAAACAACGGTTCACATACCAGATTGCTTTCCTTAAAAAGTTTCTGCAAAACCGCTTCATTGAAACTGTCAACAAACAAAATTCCGATTTCACTTTTAAAATTTCTGACTTCCTCTATCACATCTGCTGTTCTGGTTTCTGAAATTGAAAATTCATATTTCTCCATCCCATAGCTTTGTATCAGCTCAATAAATGCCTTTATGGCAAACGTATAATGCTGGGTCGAAACACCAAATTTGTCTTTGGGCTTCTTACGCACAAAACGATCTTCCATCAGCTCATATTGTTCTGCCAGCTGCCTCGCATAACTTAAGAAGTCAGTTCCTTCTGCTGTTACATAAACCCCTCTGTTGGTCCTTTCAAAAAGCGTCAGGCCGATTTCTTCTTCCAGTTCGCGGATTGCTCCCGATAAAGCCGGCTGCGTAAGATAAAATTTTCTGGCTGCCTGATTGATTGATTTGCAATCCGATACTGCAATTGCATACTTAAGCTGCTGCAAAGTCATATTTCATCCCTCAGATTTCCATGAGTACCATCTTTCCGCTTTTAAGAGTTTCCGGAACATTAATGATTCTCTGATTCACAGAACCCTTAAATTTCAGGCTCAGATCTTTTTTGTCCAAAATGAACTCTCCATCTACCAGCACATCAATATAAGAAAGCATTTCATCCGTTACTTCACACCTTGCAATGCTTTCTCCCAGAATGTCTTCATCCAAAAGGTATCCGGAATATACCCAAATCGTTTTTTCCGGGTAGTTGGTTCTGATATCCCTGAGCAGTCCCACCAGTTCTCTTTGATTCTCCGGTTCAAACGGTTCTCCACCCAGAAGTGAAAATCCTGCAATATAGGTCGGCGCAAGCGCTTCCATAATTTCTTTTTCTGTATTCTGCGTATAGGGCTGTCCGTAATCAAAATCCCAAGTCATCTGATTAAAGCAACCTTTACAATGGTGTCTGCAACCTGATACAAACAGAGAAACTCTGACACCTGTCCCATTCGCTATATCTGTTTTCTTGATCTCTCCATAATTCATGGCAGCAGTATTCCTTTCTTTTTTGCTCCAAAATATTTTTCAGAGTCAAAACAACCGGCCTGGATTCTGCCAGAGCCGGTTGTTCTCCCTTTATTCAACTATAAGGTATCTGTTTTACAGATGCAATACTCTTTCTTTGATTTCCTGCGTACGTCCCTGGTTCCAGAACTGTGTTCCGATATATCCGCAGGTACGTCTTGCAACATTCATCTTGGTCTGATCCCGATTGCCGCAATTGGGGCATTCCCACACAAGCTTGCCGTCTTCATCGGTTACAATCTTGATCTCTCCGTCATAACCGCAGCACTGACAGTAATCACTCTTGGTATTGAGCTCCGCATACATGATATTATCATAAATATATTGCATCACACTCAAAACCGCATCAATATTGTTCATCATATTCGGAACTTCTACATAGCTGATTGCGCCTCCCGGACTGAGTGCCTGAAATTCAGATTCAAACTTCAGTTTGCTGAAAGCATCAATGGGTTCTGTGACATGAACATGATAACTGTTCGTAATATAATTTTTGTCCGTAACCCCCGGAATCATTCCGAAACGCTTCTGCAAACACTTGGAGAACTTATAGGTAGTTGATTCCAGTGGTGTTCCATACAGACTGAAGGAAATATTGGTTTCCTTTCTCCATTCCGCACATTTGTCATTCATAAATTCCATTATGCGGAGAGCGAATTCCTTTCCATCTGCATCTGTATGCGAAACACCTTTCATATACCTGGTACATTCACACAGGCCTGCATAGCCGAGTGAAATGGTTGAATAATTATTAAACAGAAGTTTGTCCAGTGTTTCACCTTTTTTGAGGCGGGCAAGCGCGCCAAACTGCCAGAGAATCGGCGCTACATCCGAAGGCGTTCCCATCAGTCTGTCATGACGGCACATCAGTGCCTTTTTGCACAGCTCTGTTCTTTCCTCCATCAGATCCCAGAATTTCTTTTCATCTTTTCCGGAAGAGCAGGCTACATCCACCAGATTCAGTGTAACAACTCCCTGGTTAAATCTTCCATAATATTTATGCGCACCGTTTTCGCCAAGGCCTTCCGTATCCGGTGTCAGAAAAGACCGGCATCCCATACAAGGATATACATCGCCGTTTTTATATTCTCTCATTTTCTTGGCAGAAATGTAATCCGGAACCATTCTTTTGGCGGTACACTTTGCAGCCAGTTGGGTCAGATACCAGTATTTGGTTCCTTCCCGAATATTATCCTCATCCAGAACATAAATCAGTTTGGGGAATGCCGGCGTAATGTATACACCTTTTTCGTTCTTTACACCCAGGATTCTCTGATTCAGCATTTCCTCAATCACCATTGCAAGATCCTTGCGCAGCTGACCTTCCGGCACTTCATCCAGATACATGAATACCGTAATAAAGGGTGCCTGCCCATTCGTTGTCATGAGTGTAATGACCTGATACTGTATGACCTGCACGCCACGTTTAATTTCTTCCTTTACACGCATCTCTGCAATTTCATCAATCTGGTTATCATCGGCCTGCATATCAGCCTTCTCAAATTCCTGACGCACTGCCCTGCGGAATTTCTGTCTGCTGACATCCACGAACGGTACCAGATGCGAAAGCGTGATACTCTGTCCGCCATACTGTGAACTTGCAATCTGCGCAATCGCCTGTGTTGCGATATTGCAGGCTGTAGAAAAGCTCTTGGGTCTCTCAATCATTGTTTCACTGATAACGGTACCATTCTGCAGCATATCCTCCAGATTCACAAGACAGCAGTTATGCATGTGCTGCGCATAATAATCGGAATCGTGAAAATGAATAATGCCTTCTTCATGTGCCTTGACAATATCTCCCGGAAGTAAAAATCTTCTGGTAAGGTCTCTGCTGACCTCTCCTGCCATATAATCACGCTGCACGCTGTTAACAGTCGGATTCTTATTGGAATTCTCCTGCTTTACTTCCTCATTATTGCACTCGATCAGACTCATGATCTTTTCATCTGTCGTATTGGTCTTACGCACAAGTGCATGCTGATATCTGTATGTAATATATTTTCTGGCAACCTCGTGTTTACCGGATTCCATCAGTCCGTTTTCTACCAGATCCTGAATTTCCTCCACGCTGGCAGCACGTGTCAGATTCTTGCAGTTAGCTTCTACTTCCAGCTCAAGACTGCGAATCTGTTCCTGCGTAAGGCGTTTGTCCTCTGTCACTTCCTGATTGGCTTTCGTAATCGCAGCGATGATCTTCTCTCTGTCGAAAACTGCTTCTTCACCGCTTCTTTTAATGATTTTCACCGGTAATCCCCCTCTTTCACTTATCTATTGTCCCAAAACCTGCCTGACAGATCTCGAATAAAATGCAGCTCACAAATTCTATATCTTGTGGCTGCACAATTATCATAATACATTATATTGATTATTTCAAGTGGTTAAAAAGCCGCCCGGAATGCATGCTCATATCCCGCGAACCGCTTCCAGCCTGTTATGCAGGCGCAGAAAATGTTTTAAAATTTTTTCTTCCGTAACCAGCTGCCCCGACATATAGTATTCTGTATGCTCAAGACCCAACATCTGCTCTGTGGAATCCAAAAAAAGCGGTTGCCCGGAGTCTGCTGATATTTCCAGCTGCATCACCTGCGCAAGATGACGGATGGTTCCTTCATTCCCGTCAATCAAAATGATTTTATCCCCGAAATAGTTCCGGTAAGAAGGCTTGAAATAATTGAAATGGGTACAGCCAAGTACCAGTGCACAATATCGGCTCCTATCATATTGCAGAAACTGTTGCTGCAGATAGTTCTCCACTTCAGTGGTCTCAAATTCTTCCCGCTCGGCAAAAGTAACCAGCCGCGGCATGGCAAGCAGATCCACGCGGTGTTCTTCATCCACCCTTTGAATCAGGTGCTGTAATTTGGCCTCCCGAATCGTTACCGGTGTTGCGATTACCATTACCCGTTTACTTTCTGTTTCTTCGACTGCCGGTTTTACAGCCGGTTCCATTCCCAAAATAGGAAGCGCATATTTTTCTCTGACCTCATCAATTGCAACACTGGTAGCTGTATTACAGGCAATTACGATTGCGTCCACTTTTTTCCCGATCAGAAATTCTGTAATCTGCTCCACATAGCCTCTGATCTGCTGCGGTGTCTTCTGCCCATATGGTACATGCTCCGTATCTGCATAAAAAATATAGTCACACTCCGGTAAAAAATGATATGCTTCATGGAGCACAGACAATCCACCGATTCCCGAATCAAAAATACCTATTTTCACTGCCCTTCACCTCTTAACTGAACTGATCAAAATGCCGTTTTACTTAATGCGGCAGACCTAAGTGTATTTCGCAGCGTCTGCACATTGGCACTGTTTCATGATATAATAAAACCATGGATAATGTAAATAACACAAGCATTGATGAACTACAAAAACTATATGATGATCCGAAAATAAGCGGTTTTATCCAGGAAATCTGTGAATATTATGCAACCAGATGCGATTATACACAAAATTCCTTTGAGGAAGAAATTGAGCCTGCTGAAATCCTGGAGCCTGTTTATACCCTTTTCTGCCTGCAGATGAGGGAGGAAGTACTGGATACCTTTGAATACATCCATCAGAAATATCCGCATCTGTTCAAAAGTGTATCGGATTTCTATAATCGGATTCTCACACATATGGATTACCGTCTGTTACAATCAGAATGTGAACACCAGCTGGTAATGGCTGTGGGCCACATTTCTTCCGCTGAGATTTATGACCGGATTACACACATCTGTCTCACGCAGCCGGATTATCAGAGGGGTATGGATCAGTTCTTTACGTGGCTTCATTTACAGCGGGAACCTTAACACAGGAGGAAATATGACATGATCAATCCAATGAAACTGATGCAGCTGAAAGGATTATGGGACAAATTTCAAAGTAATCATCCCAAATTTCCACATTTTCTAAGCGCCATGAATCAGAACGGCATCCGGGAAGGTACAATTATCGATATCACCATTCAGGAACCTGATGGAGAAACGATTCAGAGCAATCTGAAAATTACCGCTTCCGATCTGGAACTTTTCGAACAGCTTCGATCGATTTCTTCAGATATGCAGTAATTTATTAAAGGCACAGAACCGTCAGTTCTGTGCCTTTAAAAATTTGGAAGCACAGTATAACGTGCGACCGTTATAATCAATTTCTGACCAGCCGTTTTCTTCTCCTGTTCTTGTGAGCGTTGTTCCTGCAGAAACGGTAGCAACAATATTGTCCTTTCCGGTAGCTTCCGGAGAACTTCTGAGATTCAGCCCGCTCAATGTCACGACCTGTTCACCCCCTGATACTACGGTAGAAGCAAACTCTGACCCATCGGAATCATCTCTTCCCGCCATAAACGGATCAATCACCCTGACCTTTATAATGAAAACAAGAAGAACAAGGATCAGAATCCCTGTTATGGAAGAAGCGATCCGAATGAGTTTTTCCGGTGAATTTTTCTCTTTTTTGTCGACCGGCTCTTCCTCTTCTTCGGAATCATATTGTTCTTTTCTGGATGCAGCATCGTAATCTGCTTCTGTTGCCCTGTCTTCTACAAAATCATCATC
>JAGOGF010000176.1 GCA_017996845.1 Butyrivibrio sp. | reverse complement strand
ATTCGCAGTCACCCACGACACCCTTTCCATTGGCTATATCCTTCCCACTACCGGGCGGATTCGGGACTTGCACCCGTTGAAACGTGCGCCCGCCGGGCGCACAACAAAGAAAAACCCCAGAAACACATGGTTTCTGAGGTTTATATACTCTTTGATATTCACTTGGAACATCACAAAACGATGTTCTATTATCTCTTTGTCAACCGTTTATGCAGTTGAAAAGCCCGGAAATACTGGGTTTGTAGTGATTGTTGTTGCACATACGTTTCACACCCACGACATTTTATTACGTCTCAAGACATTTTATATTAATATACAATTAGCTATAATACTTTTTCTAAATCTCGTCTATTATACAAAAATCTACGTACTTCCATTGTTGCAATATTACTGTCACTTTCATCTGGAATAACCACATAAAATACAATAAAATTTTTGACATATATCCGATAGTAAGAATATTTACGTTTTTTCATTGATTGAAATTTTTCAAAAGATTCTGGAGAACCTAATCTCTCTTTAATTGCCATTTCAGTTAAGTTAAGCAATTCTTCTGCTGCCTGTTCATTCTTTAGCTTCAACATAATATAATTAACTGCATCCAACAAGTCATCATAAAATATAGGAAGATAGCTAAGCTTGTATTGCTTTTGAACCATGCAATACCTCCCTTATCCCTCCAAAAACTTCATCATTTGAATATCTAATACTAGACTCATCCGCAAGTCTATCCGCTTCATCCAACTTTAATTCAATTTCATCCGTAATTTCTGAATATTTTTCCAAACTCATAACTACCATTGTTCCGTATCCATTTTTAGTCAGATATACTGGCTCACCTTTATTCACTTCTTTCTCAATCTCAGTAAATTTATTTCTTAAATCAGAAACTGGTCTAATTTGTATCATAAGATTCGCCTCCTTCTATAAAAATATTATTTCATCATCTTTATTATCATAATTTTATCATTATTATGCCATTTATTCAAGGAATATATTTATAAATAATACAAAAAAACCTCCCAAGACAAAATGTCCTGAGAGGTTCTGAATCGTATTGAGTTGCTCTGAGATGTCCTGCGTTGCAGTAATTCTTATCTCTTTGAGAACTGAGGAGCACGACGAGCTGCTTTCAAACCGTACTTCTTTCTTTCCTTCATACGAGGATCTCTGGTAAGGAATCCTGCTTTCTTCAGTGTAGGTCTGTATTCATCAGAATCAGCCTGAAGAAGTGCTCTGGAAATACCGTGTCTGATTGCGCCTGCCTGGCCTGTTGTGCCACCGCCGCGTACTGTTACGATAACATCAAATTTATCGTTTGTCTCTGTAGCAACAAGAGGCTGACGAACGATCATTCTCAGTGTTTCAAGACCAAAATACTCGTCAACCGGTCTCTTATTGATTGTAACGTTTCCTGAACCGGAAACGAGATATACTCTTGCAACAGAACTCTTTCTTCTGCCTGTTCCATAATAACTAGCTGCTTTAGCCATTTTAATTTCTCCTTTCAAACATCCCTATTAAAATGTCAGTACTTCAGGCTTCTGAGCAGCATGTTCATGCTCCGGTCCTGCATATACGTGAAGTTTTGTGAACATCTGTCTTCCAAGAGATCCCTTGGGAAGCATTCCCTTAACGGCATGCTCAATAACTCTTTCAGGCTTCTCCTGCAGCATCTTGCGCAGTGTTGTCTCTTTCTGACCGCCAATATAATCTGAATGGTGCCAGTAGCTCTTCTGATCCAGCTTCTTACCTGTTACTTTGATCTTCTCTGCATTGATAACGATGACATAATCACCTGTATCAACAGTAGGGGTATAAATTGGCTTGTTCTTTCCTCTTAAAACGTTTGCAATTTCGGAAGCAAGACGTCCAAGAGTCATATCTGTTGCATCAACTACATACCATTTCTTTTCAATTGTAGCTGCACTTGGCATAAATGTTTTCATTATGTTACCTCCATAATCAATTTCCGATTACTATCGCGTATGAGCATTTTATATAAAAATACTCATGCTATGGCGACCCTTCACCTGATCACCACCTTAAGATATATTGGTACGCAATGTCACTTACCGGAGTTTCATTACGACGCTTTCACACAGTGTTAAATTATATGATATTTTACTACCTTTTGTCAATATCAATTTCATATCCAATCAAAAAAAGTCCACATGCCGGTGCCGTCGGTCCAGCCGCTGAACGGGCTCTTTTTTCAAGCATTGATACAACATCTTCCGGTATACCTTTTCCACTCCCGATCTGCATCAGTGTACCCGCAATAATCCGGACCATATTATACAGGAAACCATTCCCTCTGACACGTATGATGATCATATCGTTCCGGATGTCCGTCCCACGTTCTGCAGTCACTTCATACAACGTTCTGACATGGCTTTTTGCCTGCGTATCTGTATTACAAAAGCTTGTAAAATCATGTTCTCCTACAAGATAACTGCCTGCAAGATTCATTTTATCCAAATCCATATGCATATTATTAAAATAACTGTATAATCGTTGTGTCGGAATTGGATTCTCCGCATTCAAAATGCGATATTCATATGTTTTAACGGAATGACAGTGCCGGGGATGGAAATCGGCTGGTACGCTCCGTGAAGACATTACTCTGATATCCTCTGGAAGCATGTGATTCACCGCATAAGAAAACCGATCTGCAGGAATCGGAGAATCGGTGTCAAATACTACAAGGTTACCATATGCATGTACGCCGGCATCCGTTCTGCTTGCTCCGATTACCTTGATGGATTCTCCTGTAACTCCCATCAGTGCCCTGTTCAGAGTTCCTTCAATGGTTGGTGCATGAAGCTGCTCCGCAAATCCTTTATAGTTTGTGCCATCATAGGCCACAGTCAGCATTACTCTCTGCATTTCTTACCTCTGTTACAAGTGATATTTTCAGAACAGAATTTTACCAAATACTACCATCAGAATCATATAACCTGACAGGATTCCATAGGCCGCTGCATCTCTTTTCCTGTAAATCAGCGGTTTCATCTTGGTTCTTCCCTCACCGCCCCGATAACATCTGGCCTCCATTGCCATGGCCAGATCATTTGCCCTTCTGAATGCAGATATGAATAACGGTACTAACAATGGTACCAGATTTTTGGCTCTTTTAATAATCGAACCACTTTCAAAATCAGCTCCTCTTGCCATCTGCGCTTTCATAATCTTGTCCGTTTCCTCCAGAAGAATCGGGATAAACCGAAGTGCAATTGACATCATCATTGATATCTCATGCACCGGTACATGGATTTTTTTCATCGGATTCATAAGCGACTCAAGCCCGTCTGTCAGATGATTGGGGGTCGTTGTTAACGTCATAACAGAAGAACCAATAATCAAAAAAATGAGGCGCACTGCCATCATAGATGCAAGTGCAAGCCCCTCATACGTAATGGTCAACTCCCATAAATGTATGAGCGGTGTTCCCGGCGTCAGAAAAAGATTAAAAACAACCGTAATCAGCAACAAAAACACAATGGTTTTCATCCCTCGCATAATAAAACGAAAGGGTACATGTGACATGTGGATCTCCAGCCCCAGAAAGGCTGCGGCTATCACATAGCCTATAAAATTGTCTACAATAAAAAGAGAAATAATAAACAGAAGTGTCGCGACAATCTTGACTCTTGGATCAAGTCTGTGTATTTCTGACTCTGTCTGATAATATTGTCCCAGTGTAATGTCTTTCAGCATTGATTTATCCTATCTGCAAATTGCACTATTCCCGCTTCAAAATCCTTTTATATTTGAAATACCTTCAATATCTCATCTCTTGCTTCATTGACCGTTGTAGCATCAACACTGACAGGAAAACCTGCCGCGCGCAATTCCTGCATAACATACGTCACCTGCGGGGCCGCGAGTCCGATCTGCTCCAGTTCCATGTAATGTCTGAACACATTCCGTGGTACATCATCGTATTTTACACTTCCTCTATTCATCACAATGATTCGCTCCACATAGTTTGCTACATCTTCCATGCTGTGAGAGACCAGAATGACGGTCATTCCTGTTCCTTCATGCAAAGAGGATATCAGTCCCAGAATTTCATCCCTGCCGCGTGGATCAAGTCCTGCAGTCGGTTCATCCAGAATCAGTACCTCCGGTTTCATGGCCAGAACCCCTGCAATTGCAACCCGCCGTTTCTGTCCTCCAGACAAATCGAACGGAGACTGATAAAAATAAGTATCTTCCAGCCCAACCTGTTTGAGCGCCTCATAAGCCCGCAGTTCTGTTTCTTTTTTGCTTAATCCCAGATTCTTTGGTCCAAAACATACATCCGAAAAAACATCCGCTTCAAACAGCTGATGTTCAGGATACTGAAACACAAGCCCCACTTTCGAACGCAATGCTTTCCGGTCAAAATCCGCATCATGGATATCTTTTCCGTTGAAAAAAATGTTCCCTGAAGTCGGCGTCATCAAGCCATTTAAGTGCTGCACAAGCGTCGATTTACCTGACCCGGTATGACCGATCAGTCCAATAAACTGTCCATCCTCAATTTTCAGATTGATATCTGAAAGCGCAGCCTGCGCCATTGCAGTATCGGCATCGTATATATAATTCACATGATCAAGAATAATTGCCATGTTTACCCCATTTTATTCTTTTCTGTATA
>JAGOGF010000175.1 GCA_017996845.1 Butyrivibrio sp. | reverse complement strand
TGGCAGCGCATTCCAATAAATCTCTTGAGGCTGCAAAAGTATTTATTGCACTTGTTCCGATGCTGGTTATATATCCATTTTTACAAAAATATTTTGTTACCGGAATAACACTTGGTGCGGTAAAAGAATGAGCAACGCGGCACAAATCCCCAATCGGCTTTGAGATGCTGATTGGGGATTTGTATATACCAATATTTACTTCTGACAGTATACAGCAATTGCTTCCTGTACAAATTTGCCGCAGCCTGTGCCGCCCGCCGCATCGATGTTTTGTGTGAATTCTCCGCCGCACCCGTACATCTGTCCAAGTCCTGACAGGATTTCAGGTGTACATTGATAGAAATATGTGGTGATATAATCCTGTAATACCTTTACCTGCGCCTGGACAGAAGGTTCACAAGCAGGAAGCGCCATAAGAGACCCGAATTCTGTGAATATTTTCATCATATTTTCTGTAATTTCCTGTTCCTGCTGTTTGCTGCGTCCCTTACTTTTTTTCTCAAATTCCTGATAGGCAGGGGTTTGTCCCCATTGTTTCTTTGCTTCTTTGGCATATTCATCTAATTTGTGTGTATCAAATGCTTTAAAATCCATTGTTTTTCCTCCTGTTAATTTCAAACCGCTGGCAAATGTGATCAGGTTCTCCAGATGTTCTTTTTTGAGTGTCAGAAGTGCAATCTGCTGGGTAAGCGCTTTGTTCCGGTCAAAGTCAGGACTTTGGAGAATCCGCTGAATGTCATCAAGCGGAAATTCCAGCTCTCGAAACAGCAGTATTTCCTGCAGGCGCTCCAGAGCTGTATCGTCATACAGCCGGTAGCCGTTTTCTGCAATTTCTGTTGGAGGTAGCAGTCCGATCTGATCATAGTAGTGAAGTGTCCGGATACTTACGCCACTTAGTTTGCTTACTTCATTTACGGTTCTATTCGCCATTATCTTTTGCACTCCTTTGTTATGGTTGAATCACGTGTTCATAGATAGAGCATAAACCATGACGCTGCGTCATGGTCAAGATATATTTTCACCGTTCTGATTTTTTTTCACAGGGTTTATCTGCCACCTAAAAAGGGAGCTGAAAAAATATTTTTTCAGGCTCCCTTTCGATGTAATTATATTACCACAAAAATGGCTAAAAATCAAGACTTTAAAGCATTTCGGCATAGTGATATACTCGCATTTCAGATAATAGATATACGCATGAAACGATTATGGGGCAAAGGGTGCCGCGCAGACACGGAAATGGGGCTTAAATATGGATGAAAACTGGATGGAACAGTTTCAGAAGCAGAATCTGAGTACACAGTTGTTATTGACCAATCAGTATACACAACAGTATGGCCTGGTGCTGACACAGGAGGATACGGAACTGATTCTGGAAGGACGCAAAAATGCGTTGCAGGAGCAGCGCCGGGTAGAGTTCGGAGAAAGCATCCTGCCCAGGATCATTTTTGAATTCTGCGATTCCGCGTATATCAGGCAGGACAATTACACACAGACATTGCTGCGGCTGCAGGAGATTTTTTTCCTGTATAAGAATGAAATGGAAGATGAGATCACGGATGATGAGCTGCTGCATTTTATGAAAGAGCAGTTCGAAACAATCTGTTACGGTGATCTGGAGTATCTGGAGGGAACCTGCCTGACCGGTTTTGCAGAGGCAATCCGTGCCGGATATCGGGGATATAAGGAGAGCGAAGGCTATGGGGAATATGCGCAGTTTGATGCGGTACCGCGCTGGGATTATAACCTGTATCTGGAAACGCTGAAGGAACTTTTCTGGGAGTAGGCAGGAATGAATTAATGGCAGGGACAGGCTGCAGAAAAAGGAGAAAAACAGTGATAACAGAGTGCGGATATACCATGGAAGAACTGGTTCCACTGGTCGGAGAACTTGCCGGAAGTTATGCAGGTTATGAGAGCTCCTCTATAAGTTATGAAAAAGCGCAGCAGTTCATGGAAGCAGTACTGTATTGCATATAAGAAGCACATGAAATGCCCGCAGGTAGTCAGAGAAAAGAAGTTCGAAACGTAGAAAAAAACAGTGCAAAACAGACCTACCGGATCGGACTGGATCTGGTGAAAAAGAAGGTCTCCGGCGCATTGCAGCTGTTTAACACGATCACGGAAGATTTTTATTCTGCAGGCAATCGCGTGCTGGAAGATACCGTATTGAAAGGCATGCCTGCATTTTTTCAATACTACGATGCACAGTATGCGCCGCAGGATACGATTCTGACACTGGATTATCCGGTACTGAATGATTTAAGCGCATGCAGCGGAATAGATGCCATATATGAATATTTGCGCTGCATCGAGCTGGAGCAGCATTTCCTGAAAGAGTCGGATGAGCAGATGGTTCTGGCGGCTCTGGAGCGGCGCGGGTTTGGGGATCCCCTGCAGATCGGCAATCTGTGTGAGGCGGTGCTGGAGGATCGGATCTATACATCCCTGCAGGGATGTATACTCACAGAGGAGGAAAGCGAACATTTCCATGTGCAGTTATTGGTTCATTTGCAGAAGGCGTTTCCCCAGACCGAACTGACAGCGTATCTGGAGGTTGCGATCAAGGATATTTTGTATCGATACAGTTGTATAACAGATTAGAAATTTGTATGCTTTTCAGTAGAAGATTCCAGAAGAAAGAGGTAATATAAATATAATCGTGATTATATTTATATTGAAAAAAGGGGAATTCTTTCGATGGAAAAGACCAGGCGAAGTGAACTGGAAGAACTGAATCTGTATTACAGGAAGCAGGAAAGCAGCATAGTAGTACTGTATTATCCGTGCGGGACAGATCCGTTTGCATTATTGGACGAATATACACAGGACCGGGTCTGCACTTACTATCTGGCCCGGGCAGCATCCGACAGACAGCAGCGCCATCTATGGGGGATGGAACTCAAGGCAAGAGGCGGGACGATAGGCAGATGGCCGACTTATGATGAGATTCTGCGTGTGATCCGTAAAAGCGCCGGAAATGTACCGCTGATTCTGATGGTGGAACATTTTGAATGCCTTTTTCATGAAAAAAATGATTTTATGGCTGCACTGATCAGGTTCACCGGTCAGAATACAGATAACAGCAGAGTAATCATATTGCTGATGACGGACCAGGTCGCATATGCGCAGCAGCATATGCTGGAGCAGCTTGGCGATGCTGCGCAGGCAATCAGCGGACTGGTCAGACTGCGGGATATTCCCTTTTATGAATGGTTTACAGAGCATCATCCGCTCTCTTTCCGGACAGCATTTCTGTTCTATGGAACAGTCGGCGGACAGACGCTGCGCCTATCCTGCTTTGATCAGCAGAAAAGTTACAAAGAGAATATCTGCAGGCAGCTTCTTGCACAAAATGGTCCGCTTCGCAATCAGGTACGGAAAATGCTGGATGAGCAGCTGCGGGAGCCATCGGTGTACAATACGCTTTTGTGCGAAATGGCGGCGGGTAACGACAAACTCAATGATTTATTCCATATGACAGGATTCCCCAGAGCAAAAATTGCCGTTTATCTGAAAAATCTGATGCAGATGGAACTGGTAGAAAAAGTTTTTTCATATGGAAATACAGGTATCCGCAATACACGCAAAGGTGTCTACCGGATAAAAGATCCGCTTATTTCATTCTGGTTTTGTTTCGTGTATCCGTGGGAAAGCAATCTGAAACTGATGCCGGAAGAGAAGTTTTATGATATATTTATATCTGCCGGATTGCAGAAACATATGAACCGTTGTTTTGCCGGTATATGCAAAGAATGGATCCTGCGTCAGAATACTGCGGGGAAATTACCGGTCCGTATAGCGGAGTATGGTGCATGGGAAGGTAAGGACGGCAGCATTGACTTTGTCGGTCAGGCAGAGGACGGCGATACCGTTCTTGGAGTGTGTGCATGGGACAGAGTGCAGACAGCAGCAGATCTTGCGTGGCTATTATCCTGTGAAAAAAAGGCGGGACTGAATGGGAAATATATTTATTTCTTTTCCGGAGCAGGGTTTGATACCGCACTGATCAGCATTGCACAGCAGGAACAGGGGAGAATCAGATTGACAGGTATGGAAGAATTACAGAATGAGTAAAAGTGTATATATTGCAGAAAAACCCAGTGTTGCAAAGGCTTTTGGAGAGGCACTTGCGCATGCATATCATTATGATTACCGGAAAGCGGACGGATACTGGGAGTCGGACGAAGCGATTATTACCTGGTGCGTCGGGCATCTCGTCACGATGAGTTATCCGGAAGTTTATGATGAGAAATATAAAAAATGGTCACTGGAAACAATTCCGTTTATTCCGGAGCAGTTTCGTTATGAAGTGATAAATGATGTCAGAAAACAGTTCAATATTGTCAGTTCGCTTCTGACGCGCGCAGATGTAGATACGATTTATATCTGTACCGACTCGGGAAGAGAAGGAGAATATATATACCGCCTTGTGGATGAACAGGCACATGTGGAAGGCAAGATCAGAAAGCGGGTATGGATCGATTCACAGACAGAAGAGGAGATTCTGCGCGGAATCAGTCAGGCAAAGGATGATTCCGCTTATGACGCGCTTGGTGCGGCAGCATATCTGCGTGCCAAGGAAGATTATCTGATGGGAATCAACTTTTCCCGTGCACTGACTCTCAAATATGGTTATTCGATCAAGACTGAATACCCCCAAGTGCGTGATTTCAGTAGGT
>JAGOGF010000174.1 GCA_017996845.1 Butyrivibrio sp. | reverse complement strand
ATTTGGTTCCGTCTGCGTCCTTTTGCGGTATCGCTTCCGGTAACGTTTCCGTTCACTTGTTACAATATCACTTTTAAATTGACATTTCAATGTTTTACGATTATTTATTAATAAATTCGTGCATATCCATCAAATTTTCCCTGTGCTTTTTGTGCATGTTTTATTTTCTTTTTTACAATTTATGCATATCAGTGATCTGCTTTTTCATTTTATCTTTTTTGTATGATACATATATAGAAAAAGCAGAATACTGCATTTCTGCATCATTCTGCCTTTTCTTTCTCTTTTCTATTTTCCGGAAACGTATCCGGTTTCAAAACTGCGCTTTCTCAAGAAAGTGCTGAATTTTATTCCAATATTTTTCCGGTTCTGCGGTTACACATGCAACGTGACCTGCTCCAAGAAACATACAATATTCTTTCGGACACTCTGCCGCATCATAAAGGCGCTGACACATCTCCGGATTAACCATTTTGTCCGAATCTCCATGCATAAACAGAATCGGTATCACAGCATTTTTGACTGCTTCGACCGGTCTTGCATCACGGATATCATAGCCGGCACGTAACAGGATTTCAAAACGAGCAAGCATGACCACCATTTTCGTTGGAAGAACACGATTTTCAGAACGTTCATATACATCTGCAAACTCTTCCTCTGCTGAAGTATATGCACTGTCAGAAATGGCGGCTATTACATTTTCCGGCAAATGCTCTCCTGAAACCATCAGGGTAGTTGCTGCACCCATAGAAACACCGTGCAGAATAATTCGAGCCTGCGGATCTCTGCGAATAATCCAGTAAATCCATTCAATCATATCAAACCGATCATCCACCCCATATCCGACATATTTTCCTTCACTTTTACCAAATCCGCGCAGATCCGGAAGGAGTACATTCAGACCTTTATCATAATAGTGCCGGGCATATATTCCTACGCTTTCGCTATTATCATAAGCGCCGTGAATGCAAAGAGCATATCGGTGTGTTTCTGTCTGTGCCGGAATATACGTCGCATGAAGTCTTAAATGATCAATTGCATCAATATAAATATCTCTGTGATCCTGATGATTTCTGACCCACATTCTTCCTTTTGTAACCTCAGGAGAAAAGTCTTTGTCATCATCTGTATGCTGCTGTGGTATTGCTGCCTTCTTATATATTCCATTACCGATCAGAATTCCGCCGCCTGCTGCTGCAGAAAGCAGACTCAGTAATAAGAACCTGGATTTTTTTCCCATTTTGCCAAGCCTCCTTATCCGGATACTGTTTATATCAGAGTCATATTTATTATAATCTATTTTATTACCTGCTGCATCAAATATTTGCTGGGAGTCATTCCACATTCTTTTTTAAAATATCTGGTGAAATGATAAATATTTTTGAATCCGCTTTGCTCCGCTACCTCATTAATTCTAAGTTTTCTATTGGTGAGCAGGTACTTTGCTCTGTCTATTCTCGCCTGTAACAGCTCTTCTTTCGGTGATGTGTAAAAAAATTTTTTATAATAATAATAAAACTGGCTTCTGCCGAGATGTACCATATTACATAATTTATCCATATTCCATTCTTCATAACAGTAACTAAGCATCCTTACCCTGATACTGGACATACTGTCATATAGCTCTGACTGCTGTAATATGCCAAATTGCTGTGTGATATTACGCTCTGTTTCAATCAGAAGTCTTCTGATCAGCAGATCCGTCATTTCCTCACTGTGCGGCTGCCTGTTACGATATTCAAACTGAATTTGACGCAATATCTGTCCAAGTTCCTCCTGTCCTGTTGGACAAAAAAGCTGGTTGTGCGGTATCTGATATTGCTCTGCTTCCTCTTTCTGACAGGAAAAATGCACATAGGAATTGGTGAATGCACCCGTTGCCCGGTAATACTGTATAAAACCCGGCGTATAAAGAATACAGGTTCCGGGCTTTGCCATAACACTGTATAAATCACTTTTTTTACAGGTTTCATTTGTCCCGTGATTAAGCGGAAGAAAGAACTCCATTTCAGAAGTAATCAGCAGGAAAAGATAATTGCCGCTTCCTTGCGGACGATATATGGTATCCTGATCCGGATTATGTATATTGTACCCGCAATAACCTGCCTGAAACATGCTTCTCTCCTTTTTTATTTCCATTTTTTCTTTTATACATTATATCTTTCATTTGAATCAGAATACGACTGCCTGTGTCCTGAATTTTTCAGATTAAAAATCAATTTCTTTTTTTCAATATTTTGATTTTCGCTTTATTACAGCTTGTTTTCATAATAATATTCAAATATAAATCGGACAAAAAGTCAATATAATCGGAGAATTGTATATTTAAAATAACACCATAAATTATTATGATAAAGATACAAAATATAATTATACCTGTAAACATAAGGAAATGGTTTTCCGTTTTTTCTGAAAACACGGGATTGCTGCTGCGCACAATCCTGCAGCTATCATCCGCTGCTCCTTCCAATCTCGTCGCAGCATGAGGCATAATATGGCAAAAAAATTGCAAAAAGCAGAAATCTGCATTGATCGGAACATCACCATCAGCGAAGTTGACAAGCGCATCTACAGCTCTTTTATTGAACATCTGGGCCGTGCGGTTTATGAAGGAATCTATCAGCCAGGCAGTAAATTTGCAGACAAAGACGGTCTTCGCAAAGATACCATAAAATTAATCAAAGAAATCGGTGTTCCCGTTGTCCGTTATCCGGGTGGAAATTTTGTATCCGGCTTCCACTGGGAAGATAGCGTCGGACCTGTTTCTGAGCGTCCCCACAGAATTGATCCTGCCTGGAATGTAATTGAAACCAATGAGTTCGGTCTGCATGAGTTTATGAACTGGACGAAAAAAGCCGATACACAGGCAATGATGGCTGTAAACCTTGGCACACGCGGAATAGAGGACGCCAAGAATCTGATTGAATACTGCAATGTAAAATCCGGTTCTTACTATAGCGATATGCGTATCAAAAATGGTGCCAAGGATCCCTTTAACATTAAACTGTGGTGCCTTGGAAATGAAATGGATGGTCCGTGGCAGATGGGACATAAAACCGCTGCAGAATACGGCCGTACCGCTGCAGAAGCTGGCCGTATCATGAAATTTGTAGATCCGGACATTGAATGTGTTGCCTGCGGTTCCTCCAATATGCATATGCCGACCTTTGCATCCTGGGAAGCTACTGTTCTGGAAGAAAGCTATGATACGACCGATTATCTGTCTCTGCATACTTACTATGGTAATGCAGATGATAATACCCCTGATTTTCTTGCCAGCAGTGTGGATATGGATCAGTTTATCAGTGCAGTGGTATCCGTCTGTGACTATGTAAAGGCTGTCAAAAAGAGCAAGAAGACTATTAATCTTTCATTTGACGAATGGAATGTCTGGTATCATTCCAATGAACAGGATAAAAAGCTGCAAAAATGGGTTCAGCATCCGCACCAGCTGGAAGATATTTATAATTTTGAAGATGCACTCCTTGTCGGCAGCATGCTGATCACCCTGCTGCGTCATGCAGATCGTGTCAAGATCGCATGTCTGGCTCAGCTTGTAAACGTAATTGCTCCGATTATGACTTCTGATACCGGTGCATGGCGCCAGACTATTTTCTATCCTTATATGGAAACCTGTCAGTTTGGCCGCGGAATCGTTTTAAATACGGTTGTTAAAGTTGCTGCCTATGAAAGTAAACATGGTGATGCACCCTATATTGATTCCGTTGTCATGGATGATCCGGATACGGATACACTTACCATTTTTGCTGTTAACAAAAATTTGACAGAGGATTATGAAGTTGCCTGCGATCTGCGTCAGTATGAAGGTTATGAACTGGTTGAGCATATACTCCTGACACATGATGATGTCAAGGATGTCAACACAGAACAGAATCCGGATAATGTTGCTCCTGTATCCTATCATGGAACCAGCCTGGAAAAGGGACATATGACCTGCGTTCTTCCTGCTAAGAGCTGGAATGTAATCCGTTTTCAGAAAAAATAAGACATTTTCTCATAGTAAAAGAGCCGCTTGTCGTGAAAACATGATAAGCGGCTCTTTTACTATCACTTCGATATCGATCTTTTATCTGCAAACCTGCACAACACAAAAAAAACATGCTATACTAGCAACAGATTTTAATAATTCGTTATGGTGCAGGAGATACAACAGATGCTGTTTAATTCCTTTTTTTTCATTCTGATATTTTTTCCGCTGATGCTCGCAGGATGGTATCTGCTCAATCACTTTCATTATTATAAGGCAGCGCAGCTTTATTTAACCGCCATGTCTTTCTGGTTTTACGGTCTTTTCAGCTGGAAATTTCTTTTCATTCTGATGGGAAGTATTCTGGTCAGTTATTTTCTGAGTTTCCTGTTGAACAAATTCCCGCATTCTGCTTTATTTGGGAAGAGCATTCTGCTGATCAGTATTATGTTTCATCTTGGCGTTTTATTTCTATGTAAATATTATGGCTTTTTTATTGAAAATATAAATGTTGCTTTTCATGATGATCTTCCCCTTCGCAACATTATCATGCCGATCGGAATCAGCTTCTATACGTTTCAGCAACTCTCCTTTCTGATTGACCGGTACCGCAAAGAAGCGCCTCATTACAGCCTGCTGGATTATACTTCTTATGTTGCCTTTTTCCCGAAACTGATTGAAGGCCCGATTGCATTTCATGAAGAAATCATTTCACAGTTTCATAATGAAGC
>JAGOGF010000053.1 GCA_017996845.1 Butyrivibrio sp. | reverse complement strand
CTGGTATTTAAGAATTCATCCAATGCGGCACAGATCATGGTATTGGATCTGTATGTATATAACATGGGTATTGTTAAGGGTGCAGTTCCGTTATCGACATTGGTTGGTATGCTGAAGTCAGTTGTCAGTGTAGTACTGTTATTTGGTGCAAACGGTATTTCCAAGCTCCTTCGCGGAGAAACAATTGTCTGAAAACAGAACGGAGAAGACAGACCCAGGATACGGTATCTGAAACCGCAGAAGGAGGAATTTGAAATGGCAAAAACCGCACAGGAAAAGCTGAATAAGAAAATTACCGGAATGCATGTAAAAAAAATCGGAATGAAACCGGCAGACATTGTTTTTTCTATCATTAATTATACATTTTTTGCAATTTTTACATTTATATGCATCTTCCCTTTTTACTATCTCTTTATTAATACAATCAGTGATAATGAACTGGTACGTAAGGGATTGATCAATTTTGTTCCCAGAGGAATTCATTTTGATAATTACATCAGACTTTTGGGAGTGAATGATTTGTTTTCATCTATTTTTGTAACATTTTCCAGAACGATTTTTGGTACTTTGCTGATGGTTATGGCCTCCGCGTTTGTAGGGTATCTGGTAACGCGCAGGGAGATGTGGGGCAGAAGTTTCTGGTACAGATTCCTTGTGATTACCATGTATTTTAATGCAGGTATCATTCCATGGTATTTGAATATGGCGATGCTGGGACTGACCAATCATTTTGCAGCATATATCGTACCGGCAATCATTGCTCCCTATAATATTATTCTGGTTAAAACTTATATTGAATCAGCAATTCCGGCTGAACTGGAAGAAAGTGCACAGCTTGACGGTGCATCGCATCTTCGGATTTTTGCTTCCATCATATGTCCGCTTTCAAAGCCAATTCTGGCAACCATTGCAATTTTTGGTGCGGTAGGACAGTGGAATTCCTTCCAGGATTCCCTGATTCTGATGCAGTCAGCTCCCAAGCTGTATACGCTGCAGCATAGGTTATATATATATCTGAACACTTCAAGTAATCTGTCTGCTTTGATGTCGGCAGGAAGTACATCCGGAATCAGCAAGTCGGTTCTGGAATCTGCACTGAACGGAAAAGTTATAAAGTATACAATTTCCATGGTTACCATTATTCCTATTTTGCTCGTGTATCCGTTTATGCAAAGATACTTTGAAAAAGGAATCATGCTGGGTGCAGTCAAAGGATGATCTGATCGGAACGGCCCGGAAATGGTTTCGGACTGATTCTTTCGATAGATAAAAGCATTAAACTACACAGGAGGGTGAAAAGTTTATGAAACTCAAAAAGTTACTGGCAATTATGCTGGTAGGCACAACCACACTTTCAGTTGCAGCCTGCGGAACATCCACAGCAGCAACAGCTTCTTCCGATAAGGCAGAAGACAGCAGTACAGAAGCAGACAGTGCAGACAGTGCAGACAGCGCAGCTTCCGCAGATGCAGGGGCATCCGCTTCAACAGCAATGGAAGGGGATTTGTCAGATGTTATTCCGGATCAGACAGTGACACTGGATGTTTATGATCAGCTTGCGAATTATTCAGGTGAGCAGATCGGCTGGTTTGCAAAGGTTATGAAGGATAAGTTCAACGTAAAACTGAATATTATTCCAAATGCAGACGGTGTATATGATACACGTATGGAATCAGGAAATCTTGGTGACCTTGTAATCTGGGGTGCTGATGGCGTTCAATATCAGCAGGCTGTAGACAAGGGAATGCTCTATGATTGGAATGAAGATGATCTGCTTACTGATTATGGCCCGTATATTCAGGGGAATATGCAAAAAGCACTTGAAAAGAACAAGTCAATCAATAAGGACGGAAAGGTATACGGTTTTGGTCATGATGTCGGCGTATCCGAAAAAGACCTGCAGTCCTTTATGTATACATGGGATCTGAGATTTGATCTGTATCAGAAGATCGGATCACCCAAGATCACAGACCTGGACAGCATGGTAGATGTTCTGGCACAGATGCAGAAAGCTTGCCCGAAGGATGATAACGGCAATCAGACATATGGTATGTCCCTGTTCAAAGACTGGGATGGCGATATGGTTATGTTCGTAAAGTCTCTGGCATCTGCATACTATGGCTATGACGAATTTGGATTTGGATTGTACGATCCTACAGAACAGAAGTATTATCCGGCACTGGAAGAAAACGGTCCGTACCTGACCTGCCTGAAGTTCTATAACAAATTGTATCAGAAGGGTCTTTTGGATCCGGATTCCCAGACACAGGGCTACAACGGAATGATGGAAGATTATCAGAATGGTACTGCATTTTTGAACATATTCAATTTCCTTGGTTCAGCAATGTATAACGGTGAAACACATCTTGCTGCAGGCGAAGGCATGTTCCCTGTTAAACCGGATGATGCGAAGCCAATCGTATATGGTCAGAATGTATATGGCGGAAACAGAATCTGGTCAATTGGAGCTAAAACAGAATATCCGGAACTTTGTATGGCAATTATCAACTGGTTGGCAACACCGGAAGGAAGAATGACAGCAGAGTATGGTCCGAAGGATGTTTGCTGGAAGTATGATGAAAATGGAAATACCTGCTTCACAGACCTTGGCAAAGCAGCAAAGACGGATGTAAAGACACCAATGACCGGAGATTACAGCGGAACATTTGATGATGGAGCATTTAAGATCAATAATACAACATGGGCACTGGATGCTAAGAATCCTGATTCCAATGGTGAGACCTATAATTACAGAAACTGGAAGAGTTATACAGAAAACGCAACATCTGATATTGAAAAGTCATGGAGAGACTGGTCCAAGGCTACAACACCGGATAATTATATGTCGAGCGGCAGTTACAATATGGCTCCCGGAACAACCTATGTAGGCGGCGTTCATTCTGATGATCTGCAGGTTGAATGGGATCAGGTTGCTACCTGTATCAAAGATAATTCCTGGAAAGCAATTTATGCAAAGACGGATGCTGAATTCGATCAGATCGTAGCAGATATGACAAAGCAGGCACAGGGCTATGGTTATGATGACTGCGTGAAGTTCCAGCAGAATGAAGCAACACTTCGTGCTAAAGCAGAAAACGAAGCAATGGGTAAGTAATAATAAGTAAAAAAATCTGTTTCAGATTCAGAGATATTTGAACTGAGTCAGGCTGCGGCGGTTATGTCACCGCAGCCTTTCTATTATAATTTCATTTATATTCGGAGTTTTTGACAAAAATATATAAAAATATGTTTTGGTCAAAGATTGTGAGTCTGATAGGAAAACGGTAGAATGGATGTATTAAAATTCAGTAAGTGAATCATGGAGAAGCAGATGAAAAAAGCATTAGCCATATTAATACTTGCATCCATTACCATCAGTATGTGCGCTGCATGTGGAAAAACAGGCAAAGGGTCTAAAGAATATAAGGCTTCTGATTATCCGGAGGAAATTACGGTCGATGTATTTGACACATTGGCCAATTTTCAGGGGATACAGTCAGGTTGGTTTGCAGATGTTGTAAAGAAAAAATTTAATATGAAACTGAATATTATTGCACCAAACAGAAGTTATAACGGATCGGTACTGCAGGATGTAAGAACTGCTTCAGGCAATCTGGGAGATCTGATCATCTGCTCTGCTGAAAACAATGCACTTGCAGGGATGGTGGAATCCGGGCTTTTGACAGATATGAGCGGCTATCTGAAGAATAAAAATATAATGCGATATGATGCGGCAATCGAAAAACTGAATGCGGGGTTTTCTGCGGATGGTATTTATGCGATTCCAAGTGAAATGTCCACATTATCCGCATTTACGCCGCAGAACATTCAGGAACCGACTTACAGTCCCTATATCAGGTGGGATCTTTATGCACAGCTTGGATATCCAAAGATCAACACGCTGGAAGATCTTCTTCCGGTACTGGAAAAAATGCAGATGGCAGATTCACAGACAGCATCCGGAAAAAAAACATATGCGTTTTCTTTTTTTGATGACTGGGATGATAACATGATGAACGCTGCCAAGCAGCCCTGCTGTTTTTATGGATATGATGAATCCGGTTTTGTGCTTGCGAAAGCGGATGGATCGGATTATCAGGATATTCTGGATCCGGCTTCATTATATATGCGTGCACTGCGTTTTTATTACAATGCGAATCAGAAAGGTCTGGTTGACCCGGATTCGCAGACACAGAATTATTCAGAAGTATTTAAGAAGTATCAGGACGGGCAGATATTATTCAGTCCATGGCCATTTCTGGGACAATCCGCATATAATACACAGAAACACATGGATCAGGGATCCGGGTTTATGCCGCTGGATATCCAGGATATGAAAATATATACCAAAGGCTGTTCACAGACCGGAGATCTGAAAAGCGTTATCGCGATCGGATCAGATGCGGAAGATCCGAAAAGGCTGGCAGATTTTATTGACTGGCTGTATTCCGATGAAGGAGTATATGACAGCCAGGCGCAGCCCAATGATGGGAGTGCAGGGCCGGAAGGCATCTGTTGGCAGATGGGAACAAACGGACCGGAACTGACACAGTACGGGCAAAAGACTTTTCTGGAGAAGCAGAATAATCCGATTCCGGGGCAGGAAAAACTCGGAACATTCAGAAATGGCGTTTCGCAGCTGAATTATACCGCGGTAGTTTTGAATCAGAAAGACCAACGGGGATATCCCTATTCCTATCATATGTGGGCTACTGAGCAAAGCAGGAGCAAAACACTTTTGCAAACCGAATGGTCACAGTATATGAATGCAACAGATACAATGGATTATTTACAGAAAAATAATAAGTTGCTGATATCACCAGGTTGTACCTACAATGCACCTGAAGCAGATTCAGATGTGAAGGAGATCCGGGCGGCGTGTAAAAAAATCATTATCAGAGATTCCTGGAAAATGATTTTTGCACCTAATCAGGATAAATTTGATGATTTGATGGAAAATATGCGCAAGCAGTGTCTGGGGCTTGGATATGAAAAGGTATATCAATATGACCTGAAAAATGCAAAGGAATATGGAGAAATGAAACAGCAGATAGCAGCAAAGAAAACAGGAGATTAAGTATTGGGAACCGTACTGATTGCAGATGATGAAAAAAACATCAGAGAAGGTCTGACATGTATTATGGATTGGGATGCATACGGATTCCAGGTATGTGGGGAAGCAGCAAACGGAGAGGAAGCCCTTCATATGATCATGGAGATGCAGCCATCCATTGTACTTCTGGATTTACATATGCCTAAAATTCATGGGATAGAAGTGATTCGAATGGCAAGAGAACAGGGGTACGAAGGAAGATTTATTATCCTGAGCGGATACTCTGATTTCAGTTACGCACAGTCGGCCATTCGATATGGCGTAACAAATTATCTGACGAAGCCCATTGACGAGGATGAACTGCAGAAAACGGTAGGACAGATCAGGGAAGATTTGGAAAAAGAAACCGCAAAACGCGGCAGTCTCAGAAGAATTCAGACCAAAGCAAAAGATGCAGTCCTGGAAGAACTGCTAGCGGGGGTAGAGGATAAGGAGACAGGTGAAATATCGGAAGAGGATCTGACTGCAATCTGTTTAAAAGCAGATTCCTATCAGGTAGTGGTATATGAGACATATTATACGGACAGGAAGCAGTCTCCATATGCGATTGGGGAAGTAATAGCCGCTTTTGTAAATTCGGATGCGTATGAGTATTGTGAAATGGAGCAGCGTCAGGTGCTGCTGCTGAAAGGGAAAGGTGCAATCAGACAATTTCAGCGTTTTCTGGATCATTACGAAAAAAGACCCCTGCAGGCGGACAGCCCGCTTGATACCATGTTTCTGGCTTATGGACAGATTGTGAGCCGGGCGGAAAAAATAAAGGATTCCTATCTGGATGCCAGAAGACTGTGTGATCGCAGATTTTATTGTGCAGAAGGGGCACATACCTTTGGATACCTTGAACTTTCCGACATACAGGAGACGGACGAGCATATTACAAAAGAGCGGCTTCATATTTTCAGCAGCAGACTGATTGGCTATCTTCAGGCTGGCAGTGTGGATAAAGTGCATGAAACCCTTAAGGATCTGGAACTGTATCTGCATCATGTTACGGATTCGATTCAGGACGTGCGGCTTTTTATTACAGATCTATACCTACAGATTAAGGAACAGGTCAGCAGAACCTATCCCGAGTGTGAAGAGCTGTTTGAAAGTAATTCTCTCATTATTGAATTTATCGGAAATCGGTTCTATCTTTATGAAATCATGCAGTTTATTGAAACCAAAGCAAGAGAGATCGTTTTGAAAATCAGGGGACGTGCAGGGGCGGAGAGCACCATGCAGGATGTTCTTTCCTATATTGATCACAACTTTCAGGGTAACCTGACATTGGAAGAGGTCGCACCACTGTTTGGATATAACAGCGTCTATTTTGGAAAGGTATTCAGCAAGTCAACAGGAAGCAGCTTTAACAGTTACCTGAATGAGCGCAGAATCATCCAGGCCCGAAAACTTCTTGAAGATGATGACCTTAAAATATATGAAATTGCAGCAAGAGTCGGTTACAGTGATGTAGATTATTTCAGCAAAAAATTTCGCAGTCAGGAAGGCATCAGTCCGGCAGATTATCGCCGGCAGCTTCGTGCTGATATACAACAGGAGAATATAGAGGAGTGACAGAAAGAAAAGCATACAGCGTTCGCGCACAGGAACTGATTTCGAAAATGACACTGGCAGAAAAGATCGGGATGGTGCATGGGGCACATTTATTTCAGACAGCAGGCGTACCAAGACTTGGAATTCCGTCGCTTACCATGTCAGACGGGCCGATGGGCGTACGTCAGAATTTTGAACCGGATCATTGGATGACGCCCGCGCATCAGGCAGATCAGGTAACCTATCTTCCCTGTAACAGTGCACTGGCTTCAACATGGAACAGACAGCTGGCCCGGGAAATGGGGAGTGTTCTGGGAGAAGAGGCAAGAGGCAGAGGGAAGGATGTGATTCTGGCACCCGGAATCAATATCAAAAGAAGCCCTCTCTGCGGACGTGATTTTGAATATTTCAGTGAAGATCCCTATCTGACAGGCGAACTTGCGGCAGATTTTATTGAGGGCGTGCAAGAATGGGATGTCGCAGCATGCGTAAAGCATTTTGCAGTGAACAATCAGGAGACCATGCGCCTTGAAGTAGAGGTGGATGTGGAAGAGGAAACGCTTCGGACCATTTATCTGCGTGCATTTCACAAAGCGATAGAAAAGGGGCATCCCTACAGTATCATGGGTGCGTATAATCTTTTATATGGGGAACACTGCTGTCAGAGCGACTTTCTGCTGAAGAAAATACTGCGCGATGAATGGGAATATGACGGAACGGTCATTTCGGATTGGGGCGCGGTTCATGATACGGAAAAGGCAGCCTTATCACAGCTTGATATTGAAATGTCTGTTACCGATAACTTTGATGAATATTTTATGGCAGATCCGTTAAAAAAGGCAATTGAAAGCGGAAAAATCAGGGAAAGCGTTCTGGATGAAAAAGTGGAACACATCCTGATTCTGATGATGCGCCTGCATATGCTGGATGGAGAAATGCGAAAAAGCGGCTCCTATAATACACCGGAACATCGTCAGGTGGCACTGGATGTTGCAAGAGAGTCCATTATCCTGTTAAAGAATGAGCACGAGCGGCTGCCACTTCAAAAAGAAAAACTGAAAAAGATTCTGCTGATTGGGGAAAATGCGGATCGGATCCATTCAAATGGCGGTGGAAGTGCTGAGATTAAGTCGCTCTATGAAGTAACACCGCTTTTAGGTTGTAAGGCACATGCCGGCGGCGATATACAGATCGATTATACAGCAGGCTATACCAGCGAAAAAACGGATGAATCACGGCACAGCGAAAATACCAATTGGCAGCAGGATTCGCTGCAAAACGGCGGAGGAATGGTAAAAACCTTGCAGGAAGCGGATCAGATACTGCAGGACAAGCGGGTACAACTGCGAAAAGAAGCAGTGCAGAAAGCCTCTGAAAACTATGATGCGGTTATTTTTGTCGGAGGACTCAATCATGATCATGATGCAGAGGGAAATGACAGAAGTGATATGAAACTGCCCTATGAACAGGATGAACTGATCAAAGAACTGCTGGAAATCCGTTCGGATATGATTGTGGTCATGTACGCAGGAAGTCCGGTTGATATGACACTTTGGGCAGATCAGGCGCAGGCGATTCTCTGGAGTTATTATGCCGGAATGGAAGGCGGAAATGCACTGGCAGATGTTTTATTCGGAAATGTGAATCCATCCGGGAAACTGGCGGAAACTTTATACGAAAATAAAGACGGATGCAGTGCGCATGTACTGGGAGAATTTCCGGGAGATGATAAAGTTCATTATACAGAAGGCAAACTGATTGGTTACAGATATAATGATACGGAAAAGATTGCTCCGCTTTATTGCTTTGGACATGGATTATCCTATACCACGTTTTCTTATTCAGATCCCGTGATCCGGGAAGAAAATGGTGTCCGGAAAATTTCCTGTACCATCCAAAATACAGGAAGCCTTGGAGGAAGTGAGACCATACAGGTATATGCGCGTGAAAGCGCAGGCTTAGTCTATCAGGAACTTGTGGGATTTGAAAAGATATATCTGCAGGCAGGTGCAAAACAGGCAGTGGAAATTTCTCTGGAAGAAGAAAATGAAGTGCCACATACCAGACGAGGGAAAATAGAATATATGATCGGAAGTTCTTCCGGAGATGACAGACTTACGATCTCCTGTCAGACAATTAGTGTATGATTTAGGGCAATATTTTCCTGGCAGGCAGCGGTGATATTTGCAGTATAATCGATCATAACTAAAGAAGGTCTGTGCAGTGCACAGACCTTTTATTGAAAAAAACACAAAATGGGGGTTCACGAAACAGTCGAATGCGTAATCACCCAGGAAAGAGGAGTCATATGATTTGCAGTGATAAAGTACAGGAAATTTTATATGGAGGAGATTACAATCCGGAGCAGTGGGGAGAAGAAGAGCGCCAAAAGGATATGCAGTATCTTCCGGAGGCCGGTGTGAATGTTGTAACACTGAATGTTTTTAACTGGGGAATGATTCAACCGGATGAAGAACATTATGATTTTTCGGGTCTGGACGAAACGATCCAAATGGTAACAGATAAGGGAATGAAAATCTGCATGGCGACCGCAACGGCGGCACATCCCGCATGGATGGCACATCGCTATCCGGACATTCTCAGAACAGAATTCAGCGGAATGAAACGAAAATATGGCGCCAGACATAATTCCTGTCCAAACAGCAGTACGTTTCATAAATATGCAACCCGCCTTGCGGCAAAGCTTGCGGAGCGTTATCAGAATCAGGATAACATTGTCGCATGGCATATCGGGAATGAATATGGCGGAATGTGCTATTGCGAAAATTGTGAAAAAGCATTTCGCATATGGCTGCAAAAAAAATACGGATCAGTCGAAAAAGTGAATCAGATATGGAACACGCATTTCTGGGGGCATACCTTTTATGATTGGGATGAAATTGTCGCACCCAATCTTCTGACAGAACATTTTGAACAGAATCGCAGTATGTACCCCTGTATTACGCTGGATTATTACAGATTTCAGTCTGACAGCATGCTGCAGAATTTTATTGACGAATCAGCTGAAATCAGAAAAATCATTCCGAATGCGAAAATCACAACAAATCTGATGGGATTTTACAAGGAACTGGATTATGGTAAGTGGGCAAAATATATGGATTTTGTTTCCTGGGACAATTATCCCAATGCGGGAGAGCCACAGGCGATGATTGCCATGAAGCATGATCTGATGCGGGGATTAAAGCCCGGTATGCCATTCTCACTTATGGAACAGACACCAAGCGTATCCAACTGGCACAATTATGCCACGCTGAAAAGACCCGGAGAAATGCGCCTGATGAGTTATCAGGCAATGGCGCACGGAGCGGATACGATTATGTTCTTTCAGATGAGGCAGTGCAAAGCAGAATGCGAAAAGCTGCATAGTGCCTTTATCAGTCATGTGGGAACAAATAATACGAGAATATACAAAGAATGTCAGGCGCTTGGTAAAGAATTGCAGAGTCTGGGAAGCGCCATTCCGGGAAGCCTGGTACCGGCAAAAGCAGCGATCCTGTTCGACTGGAATAACTGGTGGGCGATTGAAATGAGCGCGGGCCTTAACATGGATCTGCATTATATTGATGAAATGTACTGTTATTATGAAGCGCTGCATGCCTATGGCGTGCCGGTGGATGTGATCGGAACAGATGCAGATCTTGCCGGGTACAGCCTTGTTATTGCACCGACACTTTACATGGTAAAGCCGGGCGTGGCACAAAGGCTTACCGATTTCACGAAAAATGGCGGAACACTTGTTGTATCAATTTACAGTGGAATGGCAGACGAAAATGAAAATGTGACACAAAAAGGATATCCGGGAGAACTGAGAGACCTATGCGGGTTATGGACAGAAGAGTTCGACTCACTTCCGGCAGGAGAATATAATCATTTTACCTGGAATGATAGACAGTACCGGTCAGAGCTCATGTTTGCAATCAGTCATCCGGAAAGTTCCAGCACCCTTGCAACATATGAATCTGATTTTTATAAGGGAATGCCCGTCTTATCGATTAATCAGACAGGAAAGGGAAAAACCTACTATTTTGGAACAAGATCGGAAACCTCTTTTTATCATGCTTTTATGAAACAGCTTTGCATAGAGCAGGGAATTCTGCATGAAACGGATGTCGAACTGCCGGAAGGAATGGAGATATCTGTGCGTGAAAAAGATGGAAAGCAGTACATCTTTTTCCTGAATCATAAGGGACAGGAGCAGCATGCAGGTCTGGAAAACAGTATCAGCCTGACAAAAGAAATGACTGGAGTCAGCATGCTGGATCATAAAAAATACCAGGTTGGAGATACACTCAAGCTGGAGCCATATGGTGTGGAAATATTATATCGGGAATGATGAGGAAGAAACATGGCAGAAATAAATTTGCAAAAGGAAATGCAGCGGATTGATGCGGTAATTGCAAAGGGACCGTTTCAGGATACCTGGGAATCTCTTTCTGCGTATCAGGTACCGGCATGGTACAAAGCTGCAAAATTCGGAATCTTTATTCACTGGGGACTGTTCAGCGTCCCGGCATATGCGAATGAATGGTACACGCGCAGCATGTATATACAGGGGACAAGAGAATTTGAGCATCATGTGAAGACCTACGGACCACAGAAAGATTTTGGGTTAAAGGATTTTATCCCGATGCTGCGTGCAGAGAAATTTGACCCGGATGAATGGACGGCACTTTTTCAGGAAGCAGGGGCACAGTATGTTGTGCCTGTTGCAGAGCATCATGATGGATTTCAGATGTACAAAAGTAATATTTCCCATTGGAATGCCTATGAGATGGGACCCCGCAGAGACATTCTGGGAGAACTCAGGGACAGTATTGAGGCACACGGACTTTCTTTTGGTGCATCTTCACACAGAATTGAACACTGGTGGTTTCTGGGAAATGGAAAAGATTTTGACAGTGATATTAAAGAACCGCTTCAAAGGGGTGATTTCTACTGGCCATCCAGGGAAGAACCCAAAGATCAGTTTGATATATACAGTGAACCTGCGCCGTCTGAAGAATTCATGCAGGACTGGCTGGTCAGAACCTGTGAAATTGTGGATCGTTATCATCCAAGGGTTCTCTATTTTGACTGGTGGATACAGCACAGCGCGCTTCGGCCATATCTGCGTAAGGCGGCGGCCTATTATTACAACAGGATGGATGAACTGGGTGAAGAAGGTGTTATAAATTATAAGCATGATGCCTATTTGTTCGGAACGGCAGTCCCGGATGTGGAAAGAGGCCAGTTTGCAGATGTGAAGTCATATACTTGGCAGACAGACACCTCGATCGGATTCGATTCCTGGGGATATACAACAGATAACCGTTATAAAAAAGGAGAGGATATTCTTTGTGATCTGGTAGATATTGTCAGCAAAAATGGTAATATGCTCCTGAATATCGGACCCAAAGCAGACGGGACAATCACACCGCAGGAAAAAGAAGTGCTTCAGGTAATTGGTAAATGGATGAAAATCAATGGAGAAGCAATCTACCATTCCAAAGTTTATAAAGTATGCGCAGAGGGACCGACCAAGGTGGAGGAAGGATTTTTCACCGATCAGAAAGTAAAAGTGTTTACTTCGCAGGATTTCCGCTTTACCGTTCAGGGAGGATATCTCTATGCAATTGCGCTGAAGGAAAGTACCGATGGAAAATATCTGATTCGGACATTTTCATCTGCATCAGAAAAGGGAGAAGGATTTACGGGAATCCTCCAAAACGTAGAAGTACTTGGTGCCAAAACAAAAGCAGCCTGGGAACAAACAACGGACGGGCTTAAGGTCAGCACGGATTACAGGAGCGGTGCGCCAATCGTATTTCGTCTGACACTTGCCTGATGATTTTATGAATTAAGCGTATAGATAAATGCGCAGAAAAGTCTTTGGAATAGATCTCATTCCAAAGGCTTCTTTTTTGCCATAAAAGGACATAAGTGCTATCCTTATCAGAGTAAGTTGCGGAGAAGAAATGCACTTTTACGGCATTGCTTTTTAATTCAGTAATCTACGGATTGGAGAAATAGAAATGAAATCGCTACTGATCTATCTGAAGAATTATAAAAAAGAAAGTATTCTGGCACCGGTATTTAAGATGCTGGAGGCAACTTTTGAACTGGTCGTACCGCTTGTCATGGCAGCAGTGATCGATGTAGGTATTGCAAACCGTGACAGAAGTTATGTTGTCCATATGTGTCTGGTTTTGATTCTTTTGGGAATAGTTGGTCTTGTCAGCTCAATTACAGCACAGTATTTTGCGGCAAAGGCAGCAACAGGATTTGCGACGCAGCTGCGCCACGCCTTTTTTGAACATGTACAGAAACTGAGCTTTTCACAGATGGATACAATCGGGACGGATACACTGATTACACGTATGACCAGTGATATCAATCAGGCACAGTCGGGCGTCAATATGGTGCTGCGTTTGTTCCTGCGATCGCCTTTTATCGTTTTGGGTGCCATGGTTATGGCATTTACGGTTGATGTGAAGGCAGCATTGGTTTTTGTTGTTACCATACCTGTTTTATCTGTAATTGTCTTTGGTATTATGCTCATAACACTGCCGAAATACAAGAAAGTACAATCTTATCTGGACCAGGTTCTGCAAAGTGCAAGAGAAAATTTGACAGGAGCCAGAGTTATCCGGGCATTTCACAGGGAAGAGGAAGAAACGAAGCAGTTTGAAGATAGAACTGAAGCACTTGCTTCTGCGCAGAAACATGTTGGAAAAATTTCAGGACTGATGAATCCGCTGACCTATGTAACAATTAACTTTGCAATTGTTGTACTGATTTATGTCGGAGCGGTCAGGGTGGATTCCGGGGCACTTACACAGGGAGCTGTGGTGGCACTTCTGAATTATATGTCACAGATTCTGGTAGAACTGATCAAGCTGGCGAATCTGATCATAACGGTGACCCGTGCTGCAGCAAGCGGGAATCGTGTTGCGGATATTCTGGCGATTGAACCGGATATGGAATACCGGCAGACAGGTATGCAAAAAGAAAATGATACAGTAAGTGATCTGGAGAAGCAGCCGGTTGTTGCATTTGAAAATGTATCGCTAACCTATCCGGGAGGAGGAGATCCGGCTTTACAGCAGATATCCTTTACAGCATATGCGGGACAGACAATCGGAATAATTGGAGGAACCGGTTCCGGAAAGTCTTCTCTCGTAAATTTGATTCCCAGATTTTACGATGTAACGGACGGCTCAGTAAAGGTTATGGGAGAAGATGTCAGGCTGCAGGAAACAGAAAAACTGCGCAGTAAAGTAGGTATGGTTTTCCAGAAGGCAGAATTATTTAAGGGCACGATTGCAGACAATCTCAGATGGGGCTATACACAGGCCACCAAGCAGGATATGGAGGATGCACTGGAAGCTTCTCAGGCAAGGGAGTTCGTTGATTCCAAGCCGGGACGGACAGAATTTTTGATTGAACAGAACGGGCGAAACCTTTCCGGAGGACAGAAACAGAGAATGACGATTGCAAGAGCGCTGATCAGGAAGCCGGAGATACTGATTCTGGATGACAGTGCTTCTGCACTTGATTTTGCAACAGATGCAAAGCTTCGCCAGGCCATACGTAAAATGCACAGCAGTATGACGATTTTTATTGTTTCACAGCGTGCAGCCTCTATTCGAGAAGCAGATCAAATATTGGTTCTGGACGAAGGCAGAATCGCAGGAATCGGTTCACATGAAATGCTTCTTAAGGAAAATGCAGTTTATCAGGAAATTTATTATTCTCAGTTTCCGAGAGAGGAGGAAGATCATGCAGAATAAAGAAACGCAGATGCAGACGATCAAAAAAGTTTTTCACAGATTGGGGAAATACCGGATCTATTTGATTTTATCATTGATCCTCGCGTTTATAACGGTAGCACTTACACTGTATATTCCAAAACTGTCCGGTATGGCAGTTGATAAAATAGTCGGTAAAGGCCAGGTTGATTTTGCTGCTTTGTTCAAAATCATGCTGACGATTGCAGGTTGTACGATTATTACAGCAATTGCCCAGTGGCTGATGAATATCTGTAACAATAAAATGACCTATGGAATTGTACGTGATATTCGAAATGAAGCGTTTCACAAAATTGAAATTCTGCCACTCAAATATATAGATGATCATTCCTATGGTGAAGTTGTCAGCAGAATTGTTGCGGATGTGGATCAGTTTTCAGACGGACTATTAATGGGATTTACGCAGCTTTTTACAGGAATTATAACGATTCTGGGAACATTTTGTTTCATGCTGTCGGTCAATGTGAAGATCACTTTCGTTGTGGTACTGATTACACCGGTTTCTTTCTGGGTTGCGTCTTTTATATCAAAACATACCTATCAGATGTTCCGGCTGCAATCAGAGACAAGAGGAGAACAGACGGGTCTGGTTGATGAAATGATCGGCGGGCAAAAGGTGGTTCAGGCGTTTGGACAGCAGGAAAACGTCATGAAAAAATTTGACGAGATCAATGCACGATTGGGAAAGGCCTCTTTGAAAGCCACATTTT
>JAGOGF010000052.1 GCA_017996845.1 Butyrivibrio sp. | reverse complement strand
CTTTATTCAGATCAATACCGTGCTGCAGTTCGGATAGCCCATATTCGGTCAGTGCATTGTCATGCAATACTGCGCAGGCTGCCAGATCCAGCAGTTGGCTGTCATCCAGTCCGAGCGTTCTGCCGGTAAGTGTGCCAAGACAGGCAACGCGTCTTGCATGGTAGGTTGTGGCACCCAGATATTCGTGCTCTACACAGTCCAGTGCATCGGAGATGGCGTATAGAACATCGTTCATACATAAATTCATGAAAAAACCTCATTAATCTAATAAATTCAGCTGCTTTCACAGCTGAATTTATTATACCTTGTTGCATGTTATATGCATATGTTACATTTGCTGAATTCCAGGTTATCTTCTTGCCATTGCTTCCTCAAAATCAGGTGTTCCTGTAAAGATTTCGTTCTTATAAGGATTTTTCTTCTGTGCAACGGACAATTTGATAATGTGAGCCAGTACGATTACATTGGTAGCAATTGCAAGTACTGCGATGAAGCCCATTACCTTTGGATCAGCTGTTGCAGGGTGTGTTGCAGAGTCCATTACACCGTCAGAATAAAGTACAGGGATAACAGAGAAGATACTCTTATCCTGGAATAATGGGAATACCTGTGCGAACATACACCAGATTGCCAGTGTGTTGGCACGGTTCTGGATCCAGCCGCCCTTGTTCCAGAATGCTGCAGCAAAAGTGGGAGCAAGCAAAAGAGCAAGACCGCAATACCAGGAATGTGTAGGAAGATTCAGATAGGTATATTCAAAGTTCCATACATCATAAGCGATAATAAACATCCAGGTCATATCAGGCCAGAGCATATCATCTTTCTTTTTGGAAGAATAAATTCCCCACCAGCCTGTCATACAGAAAATATTCAGAAGACCTGCGATACCGTTGAGAATATTCCACCAACCGCCGTAAAGCCATACATGTTCAGAAGACAGCCACCATCTGGAGCCGGTCTCAGCAAGCGCGACAGAACCTCTGACTGCTGATTCAAAATCGCTGCCTACAGCAATCAGAATGTTGATTGCTACGATAATAAAAGGAAATGGTTTGAACCAATCCTTTTTACCGATGCCCCATTTGTATTTGAGCATCATGAAACCGATACATCCAATCGTTGCAGCATAAAGCTTGGCATAGTGGAACCAGCTTGTCATATGAATGTAGGTCTGATTGTTCAGAGCCCAGGATGCGCCTGCAGCAGCAGATGCATAAATCGCGATGAAGTACACCGTGAGAATGGCAGGTATGATCACAAACATGAGAATACCGCCTGCTTTTGTCCTTCTGGCAATTTCGTTGGCAATTACCAGACCCGCAAATACAAGAATCCATCCAATGAACTTGTAAATCGAGTCATCCCCGTAAACCTGAAATAACATTTCTTTTTCCTCCTTTGTATTAGACTTCTGATAATACCAGAGCCTGTATTTATTCTATTCCTCAAAAATCAGAACGTCAAATATTAACATCAAAAACCGGAAAAAATGGCGTAATAGTCGAATATATGTTAGCTAATTATACACTTTGCATAAGAAAAAATAAGATGTGGATCGTGGTATGACCAGTTCCATGACAAAAGAAAAATTAACGGGATAAGCATTTTAAAAAGATTCTATATTGATACCGGGATTGAAGTGAAGGGAAAAAAGTGATATGGTCTCGTTAGTAAAAGAAAGAGGTGTATGATGGCAAAAAGAAGAAGGCGCAGAAGACACAATTTTGCAGGTATATTTATTCAAATATTGATAGTTCTCTTAATCATTGGAGGGCTGATATACTACGGCAGGGGATTTGTGAAGCAGAAGGTAGAAGATAAGGTTGCAGAATCAATCGTTACGCAGATAGCCGGATCGGAATCGTCTCTCTCAAACGGAAAGAGTGCCCGGGAAGTATATCAATCTATGAGTACGCAGGATCAGAAAAAAATCCAGACGATCGTAGATGATCATCTGGATTCCCAAACTGCCTCAAAAGTTCAGCAGTATATTACAAAAGGTGATACACAGGGACTGAAAGAATACGCACAAAACTCCCTGACAACAGAAGAACGGGCACAGCTTAAGGAATTATACGAAAAATACGCACAGTGAAAATGATTATGCCATTATGCTGTTTTTCCAGGTCAAGCCATAAACCTGTTCCATCAGCTTTTTAATTTCATCTCTCATTCGCAGGCAGGCTTCGCTTTCATTTGCAAAATGCAGGAGGCCTACCTTTTCTTTTCCATCGCTGAAATAGACGTTCCAGCCATCTGGTGTTTTTTCAATACAGATTCTGTTTTTATGATTTCCATTCAAACTGTAAAATTTTCTGGGAACAAGATGTTCCTTAAAAAAAACTTTCAAATCATTTGTTGTCATATATGTCCTCTTTTCCACATACTTCCAGGTTGATAATATTAGGAAGATGTCCTGATCAGTCAGGGTTAAATTTGAATAACTACTCAATGTAGTTTTAATTACTACATAAAGAATACCATATCATTTAAAAAAATGCAACAGGGGTAATAAAGAATACGATATTGACGAAGTATCACTCCTGCATAATAATAAAATTATGATTATTTTTCTATGCTTTATGGTAAAATATAAAATATGTTTCAACAAAAAAATGCATATAGTTTAACAGAATAAGTTCATAAATTTCCTGTAAGATCAAGAAATACCTTTGAGTTCGGACGATTTCAGTTTTTGGCAATGCTTCATCAGAGCAGCAGAAATGCTGTGAAATGGCAAGAACAGCAATTGGTAAAAGATTATCCTGCATAGAATTATGTGAGAACAGGAAGGATGTCTATGGAAAAGGGAAGTCAGAGAATACTGATCGTGGATGATAATGAACTGAACAGAGAAATACTGGACAGCATGTTACAGAAGGACTACAGCACTGTTGAAGCAAGAAATGGACAGGAAGCAATTGATATTCTGAAATATGAAAAGGCTTCCATCACAGCAATTTTGCTCGATATTGTAATGCCAAAAATGGATGGTTATGAACTTCTGGCAAAGACGCATGAAATGGGAATCGAAAATATCCCGATTATTGTTATGACAGGAGATACCGGGACAGCTGCGGAGGAAAAGGCTCTTGCACTTGGCGCGTGGGATTTCGTTTCCAAACCATATCAGATGCAGATTCTTCTGACACGTCTGCGGAATGCAATTGCCAGAAGTGAGGTGTCTTACCTGAAGAAAATCCGTCATCTTGCAGAGCATGATACTGTTACGGAACTTTATAACAGAAGATATTTTTTTGAGCAGATAGAGATGCTTTTAAATAATAATTTGAATACGGTTTTTGCTTTTATACGAGTGGATATCAAACGGTTCAGAATGGTCAATGCAATGAAAGGAGAGCAGGGAGGCAATCAGCTGCTCCGATATATGGCTAAAAGTATTGACCAATATATGATTGGGCAGAGTGAGCGGACTTATGGACATATTGAAGCAGATATTTTTGGAATATGTATGCGATATGATGCCATAGAATGTGAGAAAATGGTGCAGCGGCTGATTGAACTGTTCAGAGGATACTCAACAGAATTCAGCGTGGAGCCTGCACTTGGAATATACGTGATTGAGAACAATAGGATGTCTGCGGAAACAATTTATCTGCGGGCTTCGCTTGCTGCCAATACAATTAAGGATAAGTACCGAATCTGTGTGGCTTTTTATGACAGTAAAATGGGTGAAAAACTGTTTGAAGAGCAGGAAATTATGGAGGAGGCTGAAGAGGCACTGGTGCAGGAGCAGTTTAAAATATTCCTGCAGCCCAAATATAATATGCAGACTAAAATGCCCTATGGTGCGGAGGCTCTGGTAAGATGGGAACACCCTGTAAAGGGAAGAATCTCACCATCAGAATTTATCCCGGTTTTTGAACGAAACGGATTGATTCGCGATCTGGACTATTATATGTGGGATCATGTGTGTGCGCTTTTGCGAAAATGGATGGATCTGGGGATGCATCCGGCACCGGTTTCCGTTAATATGTCCCGAATGGATGTTGAGAATGAAAATTTGTTCGTATTATTACAGGGATTACTGGATAAATATCAGCTTCCGGCTGAGTTTTTGAATCTTGAACTGACAGAGAGCGCTTATATGGATGACCCCAAAAAAATCAATGAAGTAATCAGACGCCTTCATGAAATGGGGTTTGTGATCATGATGGATGATTTTGGAAGCGGTTATTCCTCCCTGAATACCTTAAAGGATTTTGACGTTGACATTATCAAAATTGATATGAAATTCCTGCCTGTGGATTCGACAGAGAGTAAGAGCAAAAAGATTCTGACATCTGTAGTCAGAATGGCGGGGTGGCTGAAATTACCGGTCGTGATGGAAGGTGTGGAAACGAAGGAGCAGAGTGATTTCCTGACCAGTATCGGATGTGAGTATATTCAGGGCTATTATTTTGCAAAGCCGATGTCAGTGAAAGAGTATGAAATACTGATACAGAATGTGAATCAGACGGAAGCGGTTCTGAGTGAAGAGATGTTGGAAGGTTATTATGGAAATGATATATCATATGAGCTGAAGAAAAAGATATATGGGGATACACTTACACAGGCTTATAATAAACGATACCTCACGGAGTGGCTGTTTCTGGACATGGAGGATTATGCCGGGGAACCTCGCCAGATCGGTATTATTATGTGTGATCTGAATAATCTCAAAAAGATCAATCTGCATTACGGATACGAGGTCGGAAATGAATTACTGCAGAAAATGGTAGATATCATTTTGACTCTGATCAGGAAACAGGATTGCATCATCCGCTACGGCGGAGATGAATTCCTGATCATACTGATGAATTGTCCGGAAGATAATATCAGGGAAAAAATTGCAGAAGTCAAAGAAACAGTTAAGGAGCTGAAAGTTCCAGGAGCAGAGGAGCTGATCCCGCAGATTGATATGGGATATTCTTATAATGAAGATTTTGAAAAGAAGACTGAGATACTCAGGGAGATGATTGTCGAAGCCGAAAAAAATATGTATATCGAGAAATCCGGAAGAAAGCCTGATAAAACTGGTGCCAAATAATTTATTTTTTATAGTAATTTTTTAATTGTTTTTTAGATTTCCTTAATTGAATTACTGTTCCACACATGCTATAACAATATCGAAGAGAGGAAGAGAAACAGAAACCAATCTTCACTACTAAACCATTTAATCATATTTTTAAAAGGAGTGTGATTTATATGTTGATGCCAATGTTGTGGAAAAGTAACAAAGATGATGGGATGAACCTGATGAATCCATTTGATGAAATGGATAAGATGTTTGATGATTTCTGGAGAAATGACCTTGAAAGCACGGGCAGTATGCGCACCGATGTCATTGATGATGGGAAGAATTACAAATTGGAGGCTGATCTTCCTGGATTTAACAGAGAAGATATTCATGTCGACTTAAAAAATGATATGCTGACCATCTCTGCTGCACATGATGAGAATAAGGATGAAAAAGATAAAGATGGCAAATATATCCGCAGGGAACGCAGATCTGCATCCTATCAGAGATCATTCAGAGTAGAGAATCTGAATCCGGAAGATATCAATGCGCAGTACAGAAACGGCGTTTTGACAGTGACATTCCCTAAAAAGGAAGCCATTCCTGAAAAAGAAGATGTAAGAAGGATTGAGGTAAAAGATTAACCAATATATTTCTCAAAAAACAGGGACTGCTGTTGCAGTCCCTGTTTTTTTATGTAACAATAGATACTGTAGTTGAATAAAGTATTCAGTTACATAAAACCTGAAAGGAGATACCAAAAATGGCAGATTTTTTAAGATGCAGGGCAGAGGAAATCAAAGGAACTAAGACAGAGCAAAATCTTCTGGCAGCTTTTGCGGGAGAATCACAGGCAAGAAACAAGTATACTTATTTTGCTTCAAAAGCAAAAAAAGATGGGTATGTTCAAATCGGTAATATTTTTCAGGAAACTGCAGATAATGAGAAGGAACATGCAAAGATATGGTATAAGATTCTGCATGGAATAGGAGATACCGCTGAGAATCTGAATACGGCTGCTGATGGGGAAGAATATGAGTGGAAAGAAATGTACCCTTCCTTTGCGGCAACAGCAAAAGAAGAAGGCTTTGATGATATTGCAAGGCTTTTCAGCCGGGTTGCTGAAATAGAAAAGGAGCACGAGGCAAGATATCGTAAGCTTCTTGAAAATGTGGAGAATGGGGTTGTATTTTCTTCTGATGGGGATGCAATCTGGCAGTGTTCCAATTGCGGGCATATTATTGTCGGACCAAAGGCACCGGAAATTTGTCCGGTATGCGGACATCCGCAAAGCTATTATCAGAAAAAAGCGGAGAATTATTAAATAATTAAATAGATGCAAAATGAAATACAGATTTCCGGATCCGATGGGCAGTTTGATCAGATCCGGAAATAATAAATATATGCAGAATGTCAGATATGGAGCGAGCGTAGAAGGATGAAGTGGAATCCCGATTTTGAAATTGCGGCACTTTTGGTCACACTGATTTTTAATATTTTTTTCTGGACAGAAAGACATCTGCCATTAAAGCAGAATCACTATTTTTCTCACATTTTGGGAGTTGAGTTTGGCGTTATCTTCTGTGATTTGATCGCCTCGGCAGTCTCATCTGAATATTGGGAATATTCCTCTTTTATTTTGGATATCACGAATGCTGTCTATTTTCTGTTTCTGATACTTCTGATTATAGAATTCTTTTTTTACACCATCTCACTGACGGAGCATGCTGCACATTTATCACAGAAGTGGAAGATGGTTCTGCAGATTCCGTTCCTGCTGACTGGACTTGCTATATTATTAACACCTTTTACCGGAATGATTTTTACAGTTGATCCTGTGAATGGATACCAGCGTGGCTGGGGTTATATGCTTTTGTTCTATATGGTTTGTTTTTATATATTTATGTCAATCGGGTATATTACAGTCTTCCATAAAAATGTTACAGGAAGGCAACTGATCAGTATATATATGTTCTGTATTCTGGAATTCTCAGGAGTTGTTCTGCAGATATTTTTCTTTCCTTACATATTGCTGACAAATGGATTTTCAGCACTTGCCATTGCGGTGATTTATCTGTCGCTGCAGAATCCGGATTTTTATAAGAATAAGATGACCGGATTGTTTAACGCAGATGCGTATATGGAAATTGCAAAAGAAAAAATAGGCAGAGAAGAAGTTTTTACTGCACTTGGAATTGTTATGGACAATTTTCCGATTGCACGAAAAACCTACGGGAAAGAACATCTTGACCTGTGCCTGAAGGAAATTGCAGAATTTTTACAGAAAATGTATCCACAGATGCCATCGTTCTATTTCCATGACGGATGTTTTGTAATAATGGATATGGAAGGCGAAAATTTTGAGCAGATTAAAGCAGAGATAGAACAACGTTTTGAACAGCCATGGATTGTTGAAAATGGTGAAATCTATTTTTCCATTTGCACGGCATTATGGCCGAGGCAGATCGTACGTACCAGTGCAATTGAAATGGTAGATGGTCTGCAGATGGCAATGGAAAAAGCAACAGAAAAGGGAAATGGGATCTGTGTTGTAATTGATGAAGAACTGATCAGGCAGATGCAATATGATGCGCAGGTAGAGAATGCACTTAGCAGGGCTTTGGAAAACAACTTGATCGATGTTTATTTTCAGCCGATTTATTCTACTTCTCAAAACAGGGTCACCGCAGCAGAGGCACTTGCAAGACTGTATGACAGTGAACTGGGATTTATCTCACCTGAAGAATTTATTGTTAAGGCAGAGCAGAATGGGAGCATCATGCAGCTGGGACGGCAGGTTTTTGAAAAAACATGTCAGTTCATTCAGCATAATAATCTGGAAGCGTTGGGAATTGATTATATTGAAATTAATCTGTCACCAGTGCAGTGCCTTAGAGAACAGCTGGCGCAGGAACTGATGGAAATTGCGGCCAGACATGACGTTCCGATGAAGCTTGTGAATCTGGAGATTACAGAGACAGCAACAACAGATGCAGCGGTGATCAGAGAGAATATGCATACGCTCAGCAAAAATGGGACAACTTTTTCACTGGATGATTATGGAACCGGATTTTCAAATCTGATCAATATATTGGATTTGCCACTTCATATTGTCAAGATTGACAAATCAATTGTCTGGGCATATTTTTCCGGTGCAAGAAATGTTCTTCCACATGTGGTAAAGATGTTTAAAAGTCAGAATCTGAAGATCGTAGTTGAGGGTGTGGAGACGCAGAAGATGGCAGATGAGCTTGCACAGATGGGTTGTGATTATGAGCAGGGATTCTATTTTTCGAAACCAGTTCCTTCTGAAACATTCTTAAAATATGTCAGACAAATTAATTGTGCAGAATAAAAAGGGTACTTCCAAAATATGGAAGTACCCTTTTGGATTTCAGAAGCAAATGTCTATTCCTGAATGGTTATTTTTCGGAATCTTTTTTTGCGGGAAATAATTTAGTCAGCAGTATCATGATCAGAATCAGAACAACTGCCACAGAAAAGATTCCCAGCATGCCAAGTCCCATTACCCTAAGCGATTCTATAAAACTTGTTATCATAAGTCGGTCTCCATTTCTGCGCTGTATTATGCGCACAAAGATTGATATCGGTATATCAGAAGTCAGTGAAACAGATTAAAGGCGAGGGATCAGTCCCAAAATCAGTCCGCCTGCAATAACAGAAGCAATCTGACCGGATACATTTACACCGGTGGCCTGCATGATCAGAACGTTGGTCGGATCTTCTTTCAGACCCATTTGTGTGATTACGCGGGCAGACATCGGAAACGCCGAAATGCCGCATGCACCAATCATTGGATTCAGTTTTTCTTTCAGAAACAGGTTCAGAATTTTGGCGAAAAGTACGCCGCCGATTGTATCAAATACGAAAGCAACCAAACCCAGAAGCAGGATAAAAAGAGTCTGCAGATTTAAAAAGTCAGCGGCACGCATCTGAGAAGCAACTGTCAGGCCAAGCATCAGTGTTATCAGATTTGCAAGAGAGGTCTGCGCAGTATCGGAAAGAGAATCCAGTACGCCACATTCGCGGATCAGATTGCCAAACATGAGAAAGCCGACAAGCGCTACAGAACGGGGAGCAATCAGTCCGGCAACAATAGTAATACAGATCGGGAAAAGAATTTTTGCGGTTTTAGACACATTGTGGGGACTGTATTTCATATGAATGAGGCGCTCTTTTTTGGTCGTGACCATACGAATGACCGGTGGCTGGATGATCGGAACAAGAGCCATGTAGGAATAGGCTGCAACAACGATCGCACCAACATATTTGGACTGAAAATAGTTCGCAACGAAAATGGAAGTTGGGCCGTCAGCGGCACCGATGATTCCGACGGAGGCTGCATCCTGCAGGTTGAAACCGAACAGGGTAGCAAGGCTTAGGGTAAAGAAAATACCAAACTGCGCAGCAGCTCCAAAGAGCATCATCTGCGGACAGGACAGGAGCGGAGTAAAATCGATCATTGCACCAATTCCGATGAATAAAAGAAGCAGAAATACTTCATTGGAAATACCGGCATTAAACAGAACGTTCAGAGGACCCTGTTCTGTAATGTTATCAATGACCTGTGTGACAGCCCCTGACATGGGAAGGTTGACCAGAATCGCACCAAATCCCATCGGAACCAGGAGAGACGGTTCCATTTTTTTGGCAATTCCCAGATAGATCAGGATACCACCAATGATCCACATTACGATCATCTGCCATGTGGTATTACCGATGTTTGAATAAAGACTTAAAATTTGTTCCACATTCGCCTCATTTCTGTGCTTCATGTTATTATGAAACACACTTTATAGTTTTTTTATAATCAAAAAACCGACAGAAAAGCTTTTATTATAGCATACAGCTATAATAAAAGTCTTGCCGTCGGTTAAGATTCGAAACAGATCACCTGGGCCGGATTCGGATGTTTCCATCGTGATGACGGATCCGGCTACAGCATCATTATTATGCTGTCAGCTACTCCCCTTTATTATGTATACTATTGTACGGAATCCGAATAATCCTGTCAATCCAAAATCGTTTAGTACGGAAGTAAAATTTTCTCTGTGCTTTTCTGGCAAAAAAATGTACAATGAGATTCGGATACAGAAAAGAGAAGCAGTATATCGGAGGAAACAGGAAATGAAGTATTCTGATTTACAAAACGAAAGTGACATTCGTGGGATTGCAATGGAGAACGAATGGAATGAAATGGTCAATCTGACGGAAGATGCGGTCAGACATCTGGCAGGTGCTTTTGCGCTCTGGCTGTCAAAACGTACCGGACGAAAGGATCTTCATATTGCGGCAGGACATGATTCCAGGCTGACAGGCGAACGCCTTTTGCAGGCAACTTTTGAAGGAATCAATTCGCAGGGAGCAATAAGCGCAGATCTGGGACTTGCAAGTACGCCGGCAATGTTTATGTCAACAGTATTGGATCCCTGCCATTTTGATGGCAGTATCATGATTACAGCCAGTCATCTTCCTTATCACAGAAATGGAATGAAGTTTTTTACACCGCAGGGTGGCTTGGAAAAAGATGAAATAAGAGAGCTTACGGAAATTGCATCCGGTCTGACTCTTACAGAGTCATTTGATGCAGCAGCAGATAAAGTTGATTTTATGGCTGTTTATGAATCCTATTTGTGTGACCGGATTAAAAAGGGAGTAAATGCCACTGATTATGAGCAGCCGCTTAAGGGACTGCATATTATTGTTGATGCGGGAAATGGAGACGGTGGATTTTTCGTATCAGGTGTCCTGCAGAAACTGGGAGCGGAAACAGCAGGAAGTCAGTTTCTGGAACCGGACGGGCATTTTCCCAATCATATTCCGAACCCGGAAGATCAAAAGGCGGCATTGTCCGTTCGGAATGCAACATTGCAGGCACACGCCGATCTGGGAATTATCTTTGATACAGATGTAGACCGTGCCGGTGCCGTACTTGCAGATGGCAGGACGCTGACCAGGAATGCACTGATTGCGGTTCTTTCCAGAATCGCACTGGCAGAGCATCCGGGAACCACGATTGTTACGGATTCTGTTACTTCAAGCGGACTTGCCAGATTTATTACGGCGCATGGAGGAGTACACAGAAGATTCAAACGGGGATATAAAAATGTGATTGATGAATCCATTCGCCTGAACAAGGAGGGAACAGACAGTCAGCTTGCAATAGAAACCTCCGGTCATGGCGCTTGGAAAGAAAATTTCTTTTTGGATGACGGGGCTTATCTGATGGTTAAACTGCTGATTGAAATGGGAAAAGGAAATCGCCTGGAGGAGATGATCGCAGATTTGCAGGAGCCTGCAGAAAGCGTTGAGATCCGGTTCCCCGTAACGGCAAAAAACATTGCTGAAAATGGAGACATTGTACTGGAACTGATAAGAAATGCAGCAGAAAAAACAGAGGGATGGAGCCTTGAGCGGGAAAACTTTGAAGGAGTTCGGGTAAACTGTGATCAGGAGCATGGAAATGGCTGGCTGCTTATGCGTAAATCGCTTCATGAACCAATTATGCCATTAAATATGGAAAGTGAGAGTGAAGGCGGAAATATCATAATGGCTAGAATACTGGAGCAGATTCTGGAAGAAGCCGAAGGAATCGAACGGAAGCCGTTAACTGATTTTATTGCATGATACAGGCATCTTTGAGGGGAGAATGCAAAATGATGGAAAAACAGCTGAAAGCGCTTTTTCATATCGCATGGACATGGAGGAATTTGAATGTCACAGACTACAAAACGTGCACTGGAAGCATCTCTCAAAAATCTTTTGCTGCAAAAACCGCTGGATAAGATTACAGTAAGTGATATTACGGAAGACTGTGGGATCAGTCGTATGACCTTTTATTATCATTTCAGAGACATTTATGATCTGGCGGAATGGTCATGCGCCGAGGATGCCAGTAAGGCTCTTGCAGATAAAAAAACATATGATACGTGGCAGGAAGGCCTGTTGCAGATATTCGAATCGGTCAGGAAAAATAAACCTTTTATTGAAAATGTTTATCATTCTGTAAGCAGTGAAAAGATTGAAACCTATCTGTACAGTGTGACTTATGCCTTGATCAAGGATGTTGTTGAGGAAGAAGCACAGGGAATGAAAGTGCGTGATGAAGATAAGAAATTCATTGCAGATTTTTACAAATATGCATTTGTCGGATTGATGCTGGAATGGATCCGAAAAGATATGAAAGAGGATCCGGCTGTTATCGTAGAGCGATTATCACGTACGATTCAGGGCAGTATTTCACTTGCACTGGAGAGATACCGGACAGACCTGTAGTAATTTGAACAAATCTGCAGAAATGATTAAAAATTGTACAAAGATGGGGACATGATAAAACTTTTATCATGTCTCTTTTTTTGATTATGGAAACATCAAAACAGAGGAACTATATTGGTAGTACAAACAAAAAAGCGTGATCAGAAGCGCTTTTACAAACAGGAGGAATGTCATATGTATTATTCAAGCGGTAACTATGAAGCATTTGCACGTCCGTTAAAACCAGAAGGCGTTGAACACAAGTCAGCATACATTATCGGAAGCGGACTGGGCGCACTTGCTGCAGCATGTTTTCTGGTACGTGACGGACAGATGGATGGAAGCCATGTACATGTTCTGGAAAAAGATCCGATCCCGGGCGGTGCATGTGACGGATATAAATATGAAAATGTCGGCTATGTAATGCGTGGCGGACGTGAAATGGATAACCATTTTGAATGTATGTGGGATTTGTTCAAATCAATTCCTTCTATTGAGACAGATGGTGTCAGCATTCTGGATGAATATTACTGGCTGAACAAAAAAGATCCGAATTTTTCTCTTTGCCGTGCAACGGAAAATAAGGGTCAGGATGCACATACGGATAATAAATTTGCACTTTCTGACAAAGGTGCGCAGGAAATTATGCATCTGTTTTTCACGCCGAATGAAGAATTACAGAATAAAGTCATTACGGATGTGTTTGATGATGAGGTCCTCAAATCCAATTTCTGGATGTACTGGCGTACCATGTTCGCATTTGAGAACTGGCACAGTGCACTTGAAATGAAACTGTATATACAGAGATTTGTCCATCATATCGGAGGTCTTCCGGACTTTACAGCACTTAGATTTACCAAGTACAACCAGTATGAATCCATGATTCTGCCGATGGTAAAATATCTGGAAAGTTTCGGCGTTCAGTTCCATTACAATGTAAAGGTAACAAATGTTGAATTTGACTGCAAAGGAAGTAAGAAGCAGGCAGTCAGAATTGATACACTTAGAGAAGGCCAGACAGAAAGTATTGATCTGACAGAAAATGATCTGGTATTTATTACCAACGGAGGCTGCGTAGAGAACTCTACCATTGGGGACCAGAATACACCGGCTGCATTCAATAAAGAAATCAAAGAAGGCGGCGGATGGGATATGTGGCGCAAAATTGCAGCACAGGATCCTTCTTTCGGACATCCTGACAAGTTCTGCTGTGATCCGGAGAGAAGCAACTGGATGAGTGCAACCGTAACAACACTGGATCAACGCATTATTCCTTACATCAAAAAGATCTGCAAACGTGATCCGTTTTCCGGTGGTGTTGTAACAGGCGGAATCGTAACAGCAAAAGATTCTTCCTGGCTTCTGAGCTGGACAATCAATCGTCAGCCGCAGTTCCGTGATCAGCCCAAAGATCAGTGCCTGGTATGGGTATATGGTCTGTTCACAGATAAGCCGGGGGATTATGTCCATAAGAATATGCGTGACTGCACAGGTAAGGAAATCTGTGAAGAGTGGCTGTATCATATGGGTGTTCCGGAAAATGAAATTGAAGAACTGGCAGAGCACAGTGCCAATACCGTACCTTGCATGATGCCTTACATTACCGCATTCTTTATGCCGCGTGCTTATGGTGACCGTCCCAATGTTGTACCGGATGGTGCTGTAAACTTTGCATTCCTTGGTCAGTTTGCAGAAACGCACAGAGATACGATCTTCACAACGGAATATTCGATCCGTACCGGAATGGAAGCGGTATACACACTTTTGAATGTGGACCGTGCTGTACCGGAAGTATGGGGCAGTGTATATGATTTGAGATCACTGTTGGATGCAACCGTAAAGATGCGTGATGGTAAAGCAGTAACAGAAATGAATCTTGGACTGAAGGAAAAAATCGCATTAAAAGAAGTATTGAAAAAGATTGAAAATACCGACATTGAAAAGCTGCTTAAGGAATATCACGTTATATAATTAGAAAAAGAAACAACCACAGGAGCGTACCTATCAGCCTGTGGTTGTTTCTTTTTAGAATATGATTCATATAGCGTTGCCGCAGGAACTGGTATTGCAGTTCCAATCACTTATGCCGGATCAGGCGCGGACCAACGGAAATCAGAACCAGCATCAGGAAAATCAGCAGAAAACCGGCCATATCCCAAAGTGTAAAGGTACTTCCAAGAATAAATGTTGATATGATCGCTGCCGTAACAGGCTCGGCAAATCCATACAAAATGCCTTTCTCCGGACCAATATACTTTACGCCTGTTATATAGCAGGTAAAGGCAAGAATATTGCCAACCATAACAACGAAAGCAATTCCAAACAGCCCCATCAGATCTGGCGTATAAGGAATGGTCCAGGAGCGAAAAAACAGTCCGATAAAAAGACCACCCATCAGAAAAGACCAGGACTGCATCAGAACAACCGGATAAGTCTGCATCAGACGCGCCGGGGTAACATTGTAAATGGTTACACAGACGGCACTTAAGATCCCTGTAATCAGTGCAGAAACCGGCAAAGCAAGACTCTGAAGATTTCCGTGCGTTGTCAGCATAAATATACCGCTTAAAGCCAGAAGAATGCTGATAATCTCATAAAAAAAAGGTTTTCTTTTCATGCCGATACAGGAACAGAGCAGTATCATGACAGGAGCAAGATCCTGTAAAATAGTCGCCATTGCAGCAGTAGAGAGCTGAATGGTCAGAAAATAAAGGAACTGGCAGATACTGACGCCCAACAGACCATAGATGATCAGTTCAGCCGCATCCTGTTTACTCCTCCAGGGCTGAAAAACCAGTCTGTGACCATAGCACCACAGGCACCAGAAGAACAGAATGATACCGGCAAGCCCGAGCCTGATCGGCACAAGCCATCTGCTGTCCATCCCTTCAACAGTAAAGAGA
>JAGOGF010000173.1 GCA_017996845.1 Butyrivibrio sp. | reverse complement strand
GCCGAGAAATGGTGTACGCATGCAGGTCCGGGACACTGGCCGGATGCTGATATGCTTCCTGTCGGTGCACTTCGCCAGGATTATGATCACAGTAACTGGACCAAATTCACCCAGGATGAACAGATTACCATGCTTTCATTATGGTGCATGATGCGTGCCCCTCTGATTGTCGGTGCAAATCTTCCGCAGAACGATGCGTTTACCCTGCAGCTTCTGACGAACCCTGATATTCTGGAAATTGAACGGACAACACACTGTGCACATCAGCTTTACCGGACAGAAAATGAAATTGTATGGATTGCGCCTCGAAAAGACGGAAACGGTATCTACCTTGCTCTTTTCAATATTTCGGAGGAAGATCATGAAATTGTTGTCGATCCGGATGTCTGCGGCATGGGGAATATGCAGCATGCAAAAGAGCTTTGGACACAGAACTGTTATGAAATAGACAGTCATCTGTCTTGTATCGTAAAAAAACACGGTGCCGCAGTTTTTCACCTGACCGGAACCGTGTAATTCATCAATCTTTTTCTATTCTTTCCATTCCACTGACAGAACCGTATCCTCCTGCAGGGTACGTTCTGTCACATTTCCATCTGTAATTTCCTGCCCTTTTCCGATCAATGGAAGCTGGCGCAGGAATATATCATTTTCTTTGTGCAGTGTACAAAGTTTTCTGGGAATTCCCATCATGCCTGTCCACTTCTCATCGACTGTCGGTGTCCGCAGCCAAGGCACCATAACAATATCTTCTGTGCCGGAAAAAATCTGTGCCGCATATGGTATTTTGTCGGCATAAGCCTCATGCATCGTTCCATTCCAACAAAAGGAATATCCATCAAAACTGCCCGGATAATAATATCCATCCGCAGTCCATACAAACCAGGTTCCGTCACAGCAGAAAAGATTCGGGCATTCATATCCCTGCGGCAGCGTAAAACGCTGCGTGATTTCATATTTTCCGTCTATCTGTTCCGATCGCAAAACTGCAAAATCATTTTTTTCCAGCCAAAGACATATAATATAGGCTTTTGTCTCTTCATGCCAGAATATCTTCGGATCCCTGTTCTCAGCACAAATTGTTGGTATTTCAAATTCACTGTTTTTTTCCAGTGTATATCCGCCGTCTCTGCTGACCGCCATTCTCTGTGTAAAATGACCTTCCTTTGCTGCGGTATAAAAATAATAAAGCAACCCGTTCACGGCGATCGCACTTCCAGAAAAGATCATGCCATGCTCATCCGGTGTAAGAACCGTTCCCTGCATCTCCCAGTTCTGCAGATCCGCTGAAGTCGCATGTCCCCAACTGATATTATCCCATTTGGGAGAATTTGGATTATACTGAAAATACATATGGTAAATCCCATTTGACAGAATCAGACCATTCGGATCATTCATCCACCCTTCATACGGTGTAAAGTGATACTCATATTTCATTTTCTGTTGACTCCCTTTCTATTAATCGTACCGGTAATATGGTTCTCGACGGTACCAGTTTGCCTTGCGCTGCATCCAGCAGTGCATTGACCGCTGCCTTTACCATTTCTTCTACCGGCTGATGTATTGTTGTAATCGTGGGTGTTGTAAGTGAAGACACTGCTGTGTCATCAAAACCTACCAGTTTCATATCTTCCGGAATCCGAATCTGAAATTTGCGGGCGACCTGAATAATCTGGGCTGCTATAATATCCGAACTGGCAAAAATCCCATCACAATCGCGATTCTGAATGAGCGCCTCCCGCAGAAATTCATGATATTCGCCTTCATTATACTGTCTGATCGTAGTCTTAATCTCACGATGTGCTATATGATGCTGCTCACAAACATCTATGAACCCCAGTTCCCTGGCGTCCGCTGGCATTTTCGTTTCATTCACGCCGCTGATATGAAGTATTTTACTGCACCCTTTTCCAATCAGATGTTCCGCCGCCAGTCTTCCTCCATTGTAATTATCACACTCTACCCCCGCAGTTCCCCATTCCAGACTGCGCTCGATCGTAACCAATGGAACGGTAAGACTTTTCAGATTTTCCATGGATACCAGCCCGCTCATGAGAATTACACCAGCCACGCGATTGGATTTGCATATTTCAACATATTTGGCCTGTTTATCATCTCTTCCTTTTGAATTGAAAAGGAGTATCTTATATCCTCTTGCATCTGCGGCACTTTCCAGGCAGCTGATCACTTTTGCAAAATATGGATGTGAAATATGCGGAAGAATTACACCAATTGTATTGGATGTTTTCTTTGACAATGAGCGTGCCACCTCATTTGGCTGATAATCCAGCTTCTGCATTGCATCCCGGACTCTCTGTCTTGCATCTTCACTGATATAACCCCGATTATTCAAAATTCGTGAAACCGTGCTGACTGTAAGTCCTGTTTCCTTTGCAACATCCTTTAAGGTAGCCATATCATGCCTCCCGTGTCATATATAATTTCAAATATCCCGTTAAATTTCGGATGACGCCCCAGACTGCTATGTCTTCCGAGGTTGCACTCGCAACCTCGTTCAGATGCAGGGGACGCCCCGCCTGCATCTGATTGTAACATACTTTCAGGCCCAAATGTTCGAAAGCATTTGAGCCTGAAATAGAAAAATATATCATTTTATTTTACTTCACATTTCACATGACACGTTTGTCATTTTCCAGAATGACAAAATCTTTTTCAGCAAAATCAGCTTTCAATGTTGCAGTTACGCCATCTGCCTTACGCACAATTTCCAGTTTTTGTCCTTCATAACTGACATGAAAATAACTTTCCACATCAAAAGCAGGGCATTCATTTCTGAATTTCATCATATGAAGCAGTTCACTCACCACAGGTCTTTGTACTTCTCTGTCAATTTCTTCCTTTGTATAATAATGCCTGTTGATATTTCTTCCTACTTTTGTTTCTTCCAGGAGCTTCAGATCATTTCTGCCCGCCAGCATTCCCACATAATATACCTGCGGAATTCCTTTTGCAAAAAACTGTACCGCACGTGCCAGAAGATATGCTCTGTCATCATCGCCGCATGCGGAATAGTAGGAACAGTTTACCTGATAAATATCCAGGTTGTTATAAGCCGCCGTATTATAGATTTTTTTGACATTGGCTCCTTTTTTGAAAATATCTTCTTTGGTTCGTTCGATTTCGTCATCCGGAAGAAGATCTTTTACATCCACAACACCGATTCCGTCGTGCGTATCCAGCGTTGTAAACTGATGCACCGGACTTTTTTCAAGCCAGTCTGCCAGATACTGTGTATTACCATAATAGATTGCATTCAGCAATAACATCGGAAGTGCAAAATCATATACATAGTAACCCTTTTCTGCAATACGCATTGGCATTGCATAATGCTCATGAATTTCCGGAAGAATTTCAACATGATAAGGATCAAGCGTATTGGTACATTTTTTCAAAAGATTCCACACATCCGGTTCAATAAAGAAGCAGCTCGTACCCGCTTTTTTGGTTGCATATGCAAATGCATCCAATCGTATAATGGAGGCGCCATGCACAGCAAGATTCTCCAGATTCCCTTTAATAAACCTTCCTGCTGTCTCGCTCTGTACATTGATGTCAATTTGCTCTTCATCAAAAGTACACCATACTTTTTCCGTTGTACCATCAGCAAAATGAGCATCCGTATAAGGCGCACGCGGTTTTCTCTTATAAATAGCATCTACCTGTTCCTGTGTCGGTTCTCCGCCTTCCCAGAAATCCTTATAGCGAATAAAAAGATCCCGGTATTCAGAAGCATCCTTTTTCTCCAGAAAATCCTGATAATACGGACTATGTGCTGAAATGTGATTGATCATATAATCGAACATCAGATAGTAATCCTTGGAAAGGGCTTCGATATCATCCCAGTTTCCAAAGGCACTGTCTACTTTAGTGTAATCCATCGGTGCAAATCCGCGATCCCCGGATGATGGAAAAAAGGGAAGTATATGTACTCCGCCTACAACACTTCTAAAATATCTGTCGAGGATTTCTTTCAAATCCCTGAGATTATGTCCCATGGAATCGGCATAGGTAATCAGCATAATTTTATTTATCATGATTTAACAGCTCCTGCTACTACTCCTGATATAATTTGCTTCTGTAAGAATAAATATACAATCAGAAGCGGTGCGACAGTCAGAACAAGTGCTGCCATAATGGTTCCATAATCTGCTGAATAGGTTCCATAAAATACATAAGTGGAAAGCGGCAATGTTAAAAGTTCCTTTTTTCCAAGTACCAGCGACGGCAACAGATAATCATTCCAAAATGCCATAATATTGAGGATCACAAGTGTAGATGTTGTCGGCTTTAACAGCGGAAAAACAATGCTCCAGAAGGTTTTGAGATTACTGCACCCGTCAATATATGCCGCTTCTTCAAGCGACAGCGGAATATTGGATTTGATAAATCCCTGAAAAATGAATACGGACATACTCATTGCAAACCCGGTATGCATAAATACCAGTGTCAGTCTGTGATTGAGCATATTCAGCTGTGCGCCGTATATGGAAACCAGCGGGATCATGATTGCCTGAAATGGAATAATCATGGATACTGCCATCAATCCGAAAAAGACTTTTGAAAAAGTATTTTTCGAGCGAACAAAATAATATGCTGTCATAGATGCAAAAACAATTACTGCAAATGTAGCAAGTCCTGTAACAAACAGGGAATTTCCGAAAGCTTTGATAAAATCCATCTTGGTAAAAGCCTTTACATAGTTTACCAGGGAATATCCTTTTGCTGCATATATCGCGAAAGGATTTTTGATAATATCCGTTTT
>JAGOGF010000051.1 GCA_017996845.1 Butyrivibrio sp. | reverse complement strand
TAAATATGGTAGTACACATGTATACATTTTCATAGTATACTGATAAAACAGATGCGCTGTGGGAAACAGTATTGTTTTGGGATTGATTTCAGAGCGCAGCATGAATGAATATATAAATGAATATATATTAGAAAGGCGAAATTATGTATAAGCTGAATGATAATTACCTGAAACTCCCAGGAAGCTATCTATTCTCTGGAATTGCAAAAAAGGTTGCTGCCTACCAGGCGGAACATCCGGATAAGCAGATCATCAGACTTGGAATCGGTGATGTGACACAGCCTCTTTGTCCGGCTGTAATTGAGGCACTTCACATTGCAGTTAATGAAATGGCTCAGGCAGATACTTTTCATGGGTATGCACCGGATCTGGGGTATGAGTTCCTGAGAAATGCAATGGCAAAGAATGATTATCAGGCGCGCGGATGTGATATTGCACCTGACGAAATATTTATTTCAGATGGAGCCAAAAGTGATTCAGCCAATATACAGGAGATTTTTGATTCTGCAAGCAAGATTGCGGTATGTGATCCGGTATATCCTGTGTATGTCGATTCCAATGTTATGGCAGGAAGAACCGGAATTTATCATGAACAAACCGGTATATGGAGTAATGTGATATACATGCCATGTACTGCCGCAAACGGATTTGCTCCGGAACTGCCGACGCAGGAACCGGATCTGATCTATTTATGTTTCCCCAATAATCCGACAGGAGCGGCAATTAAGAAGGATCAGCTGCAGTCGTGGGTAGATTATGCAAATAAAGTAAATGCGGTAATCATTTTTGATGCAGCGTATGAAGCATATATTGCAGAAGAGGATATTCCACATAGTATATATGAGTGTGAAGGCGCAAGGAACTGTGCGATTGAACTGCGTTCTTTTTCTAAAAATGCAGGTTTTACCGGATTAAGACTTGGTGCGACAGTAACCCCGCATGATTTGAAGTGTAAAGCGACCTGTAACGGAGAGACAGGGGTAGAATTGCATAGACTCTGGGCAAGGAGACACGGGACCAAATACAATGGGGCTCCATATATTGTACAGAGAGCGGGCGAAGCATGTTACAGTACTGCCGGGAAAATGCAGATTAAAGAGCAGGTCGGCAGATATATGAAAAATGCAGCATATATTCTGAATGGTCTTGCACAGGCAGGATATACAGTATCCGGCGGAACCAATTCTCCATATGTGTGGCTTAAAACACCCGATGAAATGACAAGCTGGGAATTTTTTGATTATTTACTTGATCGTGCAAATGTGGTTGGTACACCGGGATCCGGATTTGGTCCAAGCGGGGAACATTATTTCAGATTGACTGCATTTGGAAGCTATGAGAACACCGTGGCAGCGATAGACAGAATCAAGGCACTTTAAAACTACCGGGATGCATAAAAACGCAGTTACTGCTTTGACGAGTATCTCCGTACTTTTTACTTTTATATTTAACAGATCAGTTTTTATATTTTTGTGTTATAATTGTTGAGATATCGTTCACCGGATTGTCATGTGGTTGGGGAACCGATAAAGATGATGTAATGGCTGTTGCTCGAGGGAGGTATGGATATATATATTTATATGGCAACATATAGGGTGTAATGAGACAAGGGCTGCAGAACATGCATGATTACAATCAGGTGAAAAGCAAAAAGCGGCGGACATAATTTATGTCCGCTGTTTTTTTAGAAAAAAGATATGGAAAAGTATATTGGCAAACAATATAATACATTGCTTTTTGTATGTGTATTTATGCAAAGTGTTTGGATAAAATAATATTTATATTAAAATTTTGGGGATTATTCAGATTGCCTTTATTGGTTCAGCGTGCTAAAATTCTACCATTGACGCACAAATGTCCGTGTAGAAAAAACATATTGATTAAAATGTATGTGAAGACATATGGAGAGCATATGAGTGAAAGTACAGGGTATTATGTTGTAAGAAAACAGGCAGTACCGGAAGTACTGCTGAAAGTGGTTGAAGCAAAGCGGCTTTTGGAATCCGGCAGAGTCAGGACAGTAAATGAAGCAGTGGAAAGTCTTGGAATCAGCCGGAGTTCTTTTTATAAATATAAAGATGATATATATGAGTTTCACGACAGTTTGCAGGGAACGACGCTGACGCTTACGTTTCAGATGAATGATGAACTGGGACTGTTATCAGATGTTTTGGGAATCATATCAAAATTCGGAGCAAATATTCTGACAATTCATCAATCTATTCCGCTTAATGGAGTGGCATCTTTGTCTGTCAGTATACAGGTTCTTTCCACGACGGGGAATATCATGGAAATGATAGCTGCGATGGAACAGATAGATGGGGTGCATAAGGTTCAGATTGCAGGCAGAAGTGCCAATGTCTCATAACGGAGTCTCAAAATTGTAATTCGGAAGACAGGAGATTTTGGTCTGATTTCAGAAGATAAAACGTAAGATCAGAAAGCGGGGAGAAGCCAGTGGCAAAAATAGCGATTCTTGGTTATGGAACAGTCGGAAGCGGAGTGGCAGAGGTACTTGATACAAATTACAGTGAGGTTGCTCAAAGTGCAGGAGAGGAAATTTCACTTAAGTATATTCTGGATTTGAGAGAGTTTCCAGGAGATCCGCATGAAGATCAGGTAGTTCATGATATGGATACTATTCTGGAAGATCCGGAAATTCAGGTAATTTGTGAAACAATGGGCGGAATTGAACCGGCACTTACATTTGAAAAAAAAGCACTGATGAGAGGCAAAAGTATCTGTACATCCAACAAGGAACTGGTAGCAGCATATGGGCCCGAACTTGTTGCACTTGCCAGAGAACACAACTGCAGTTATCTTTTTGAAGCAAGTGTGGGAGGCGGAATTCCGATTCTTCGTACGCTGCAGACTTCATTGAAGCATGAAAAGATTGATGCCATTACCGGCATATTGAATGGAACAACAAATTATATTCTGACCAGAATGGATAAAGATGGTGCTGATTTTGGTGCGGTTTTGAAAGAAGCGCAGACAAAGGGGTATGCCGAACGCAAACCGGAAGCAGATGTAGAAGGATATGATGCATGTCGCAAAACAGCAATTCTGGCTTCTCTTATGAGTGGTCATTATGTAAGCTATGAACAGATTGATACAGAAGGAATAACAACAATTACTCAGGAAGATTTTGCTTATGCCAGATCGTTGGGAATGGCAATCAAACTGCTTGGGATGATCAGAAAAAATGAAAACGGTTTTTTTACAATCGTGGCACCGTTTCTGATTCCGCTGGAACATCCGCTTGCAAGTGTAAATGAAGTATTCAATGCTATTGTAGTGCATGGAAATATGCTGGGTAATACCATGTATTATGGAAAAGGTGCGGGAAAGGAAGCAACGGCCAGTGCTGTTGTGGGAGATTTGATTGATTGTGTAATTCATGCAGGCAGTCATATTGCAATCAACATGAATACAGAACCGGCAAAGTTATCGGATAACGACAGTTTTGTGCATCGCTTTTTTGTACGTGTTCCAAAAGAAATGGAAGAAGAAGCAACAGAGGCTTTTGGAGATGAGGTTGAAAATGTCACATCGGAGAAGATCAGCGGAGAGTTTGCTTTTGTAACTGATCTGATTTCTGAAAAGCATTTTTATGAAGCATACAGGAAAATAGCAAAGACAAAAGGATATCTGAGACTGCTCTAAAATCTCAGGCTGCCTTATATCAAGTAGAAAGAGAGAACATGGCGGAATGAAAAAGGTTGTAAAATTCGGTGGAAGTTCACTGGCAAGTGCAGAGCAGTTTCAAAAGGTTGGGGATATCATTCACGAAGATCCGAATCGTGTTTACGTGGTTCCGTCGGCACCGGGGAAAAGAAATTCCGGAGATAAAAAGGTTACAGATATGCTTTATGCCTGTTACGCACTTGCAGAAGAAGATCAGGATTTCAGTGTGGTTCTGGCGGATATTAAGGCGAGATACGATGATATTATTGCAGGTCTGAAGCTGAAGACAAATTTGAATGACGAGTTCAAAACGATTCATAAAAACTTCAAAATGAAGGCAGGAAATGATTATGCAGCTTCCCGCGGTGAATATCTGAATGGCATTATCATGGCTGATTATCTTTCCTATACCTTTGTTGATGCCGCAACGGTTGTGAGTTTTGACAAAGCAGGCAATTTTGATGCGGAAAAAACCAATCAGCAGATGAGCAAAAAGCTGCAGAAAGTTGAAAAAGCAGTTATTCCAGGATTTTATGGTGCAATGCCAGATGGCAGTATCAAGACATTTTCACGTGGCGGTTCCGATATTACGGGATCAATCGTAGCACGTGCTGTAAAAGCGGATGTTTATGAAAACTGGACGGATGTATCCGGTTTTCTGGTAGCGGATCCCAGAATTATCAGTCACCCGGCAAATATTGAGACGATTACTTATACAGAGCTTAGAGAACTTGCATACATGGGAGCTTCTGTTCTGCATGAAGATTCCATATTCCCGGTCAGAAAAGAAGGAATCCCGATCAATATTCGCAATACCAACAGGCCGGAAGATAATGGGACGTGGATCGTGGAAAGCACAGCCAAGAAATCCAAATACACCATTACGGGAATTACTGGTAAAAAGGGTTTCTGCTGCGTGAATATTTCCAAGGATATGATGAATTCAGAGGTTGGGTTTGTGCGCAAGGTACTGCAGGCATTTGAAGATCAGGCAATTTCAATTGAGCATGTTCCTTCCGGGATTGATACAATGACAGTATTTGTCCATCAGGATGAATTTATCGATAAAGAGCAGAATGTAGTTTCTGAGATTCACAGAATGGCAAAGCCGGACATCATGGAGATTGAATCTGATCTGGCATTGATTGCAGTAGTAGGACGCGGAATGAAATCGACCAGAGGAACTGCAGGGCGTATCTTTTCTGCACTTGCACATGCAAATGTCAATGTCCGCATGATCGATCAGGGATCTTCAGAGCTGAATATTATCATTGGAGTTGAAAATCGTGATTTTGAAAAAGCAATCCGCGCGATTTACGATATATTTGTAGTAACGCAGTTATGATAAAAAGGCAGAAAGAAATGCAGTGTTGTTGGTTTACTCGGCAATACTGCATTTTTATGTAAGACAGAAAAAATTTCCAAGCTTTATGTCTGCAAAAAATCATTTTTGAAATAAATAATCAATAAACTTCAGCGCTTCTTCAATCCGAGTGGTGTTTTGTGTAATACCAAGAACGGGAACCGTGCCGGTATAAACATCAGCTTTTTTTAAAGCAGCAGCATCAGAAAGAATAATTCCGACAGGAACGGGGGTCGTCATAGTGGAGGGGTCAGGTTTTACAAACTGATCAGCGGTTCCGACAGAAGAACTTGCAGAATTGTCAGAGAACATATCCGCACCGGAAGATAAAGTAGAAGAAACGGAAGATTCAGAAGCTGATTCAGAGGAAACATCTTCATTCTCTGCAGCGCTAATGACTGCATAATCAACGTAGTAGAAGTCATCGGAATATTTTGCAAGCTGATCTTTTGACAGAACTTTGCGCAAATCCGTAAAAGTATCATTCATGGCGTAGTGACTGAAAAAATTATAATCTGCAACCATGGTGTCAAGATCACCGGCAGCTACAACTGCCATGATTTTCTGAACGGAAGCCATATCATACTGATCGGTGCTGTTCAGGTTTAGTGTTGTAGCGGTGTCAATATAGCAGTCATATTTGGCTTTATCGATATCTGCATAAGTTGAAAAACTTTGTTCGAGATCAGTCTCCTGCATATTTGGGGAAGCATTGATCAGCATCGCATAAAAGCCATATGGTTTGGCGGTAGCAATATCGCGAATCAGAAAAAAGGCCAGAATAATGACCGCAGTTACAATAAAAAAAGGTATTCTGTAATATTCCCAGAAATAGGAAAGTTTTTCCTTAAAACTCATTTCTTTGATTTTACCGCGTTGCGCTTTGATTTCATCCGAAACTGCCATCAATATGCCTCCATCTTATGCCTGCATGCTTTTTCTCAAATACCTTACTATCTTAATCTGCGATTGAATCCCGGTCAATGAAATAAATATGAAAGATTTCATAAATTTTATGCAAAAAATAACAGGCAGAAAAACGGATTCGATTAAGCGCTTGCATTCACTTGCAAGTTTGTTTAAAGTATAATAAGATATCTTTCAAAAAAGAAAGGACAGGATTTGATGGATGATGTTGGATATGTAGAGTGGCTGGTTGCCAGAAAGCCTTCTACGGTAATGAATTTTCTTAAGGTTTTGAGTATATTGCTTACAGTCTGCTTTTTTATACTGGGACTGATGAACCCGATTCTGCTGGTACTGGCACTGGCGATGGCAGCAGCAGTGTATTTTGTTTCTTTGAATACACAGGTTGAATATGAATATCTTTACTGTGAACGTGAACTTTCGATAGATAAGATCATGAATAAAAGCAAACGCAAGAACGCAGGTAAATTTGAAATTGAACGTATGGAGATACTTGCGCCTTTCGGTTCCTATCATTTGGATGAATTCAAGAATAAAACATATAAAGAGCTTGATTTCAGTTCGGGAATAGAGAATAAGCCTGAAAAAAGATATGTCCTGTATTATGATGGCAAAAATAAAGTGATAATCGAACCAAACGAAGGATTAATCAAAGCAATCAAAAGCATTGCGCCGCGAAAAGTATTTACGGATTGATCATACCGGTGGCAATGGCATAAGTTAGGAAACAATATATTTGGATAAATAGTTGCAGAGGAGAAGAAATGGGAAAAATTATAGGCGAAGGCATTACTTTTGATGATGTATTACTGGTACCTGCATATTCACAGGTTATTCCGAATCAGGTAGATGTAGGAACCTGGCTGACAAAAAAAATCCATCTGAATATTCCTATGATGAGCGCAGGGATGGATACCGTAACAGAGCACCTGATGGCAATTGCAATGGCCAGACAGGGAGGAATCGGTATTATTCATAAAAATATGTCCATTGAAGCACAGGCAGAGGAAGTGGATAAGGTAAAACGTTCCGAAAACGGGGTTATAACAGACCCATTCTCTTTGTCACCGGAGCATACACTGGCAGATGCAGATGCACTGATGTCCAAATTCAGAATTTCTGGAGTTCCGATTACAGAAGGCAGAAAGCTTGTCGGGATCATCACGAACCGTGACCTGAAATTTGAAGAGGATTACACGAAGAAAATCAGGGAAGTGATGACCAGCGAGAACCTGATTACAGCAAAAGCCGGCATTACGCTGAATGAAGCAAAACAGATTCTTGCAAGATCCAAGAAAGAAAAACTTCCGCTTGTTGACGATAATTATAATCTGGTAGGACTGATTACGATTAAAGATATCGAAAAAACGATTAAATATCCCTTGTCAGCCAAGGATTCTCAGGGCCGTCTGCTTTGCGGAGCAGGGGTAGGAATTACTGCAAATGTTCTGGATCGTGTTTCTGCACTGGTTGACGCAAAGGTAGACTGTATTGTACTGGATTCTGCACATGGACATTCAGAGAATGTACTCAGATGCCTTCGAATGATTAAAGAAAAATTTCCGGATCTGCAGGTGGTTGCAGGAAATATTGCAACAGGTGAGGCTACAAAGGCTTTGATTGAAGCAGGAGCAGATGCAGTCAAAGTCGGAATCGGCCCCGGTTCTATCTGTACAACGCGAATCGTAGCAGGTATCGGTGTTCCGCAGGTAACGGCGGTTATGGATTGCTATGCGGTTGCAAAGGAGTACGGGATTCCGATCATTGCAGATGGCGGTATTAAATATTCGGGAGATATTACAAAGGCACTGGCAGCAGGTGGAAATGTTGTAATGATGGGATCAATTTTTGCAGGATGTGATGAAGCACCCGGCGAATTTGAACTTTATCAGGGAAGAAAATACAAAGTATATCGTGGCATGGGATCCATCTCAGCAATGGAGAACGGAAGCAAGGATCGCTATTTCCAGGAAGGTGCAAAAAAACTGGTTCCGGAAGGTGTTGAAGGACGTGTCGCGTACAAAGGAACAGTGGAAGATACTGTCTTCCAGCTGATGGGCGGTCTCAGGTCAGGCATGGGATATTGCGGATGCAATACAGTCGAAGAACTCAAAAATACAGGTAGATTTATTAAGATTACATCTGCAGCACTTCGGGAAAGTCATCCACATGATATTCATATTACCAAGGAAGCACCGAATTACAGTGTAGACGATAACTGATAGATTTGAATTAAGCAGGAGGAATCAGATCTGTCCAAATGGAGGCATGAACGTGCAGAAGTCAGAGAAGGGGACAAGGGCAGTTTGTCAAAAAGAAAATTCCTTTGCCGAACTGAATTTCGATATATTGCAGAAATGGCAGAATCTTTTCTGCGAAGCTTCAAAGGTTTATGCCTGCTGTCTGGATGGAAGCGGCAGGGCGGTGACTGCTTTTTCAGGAAAGAAAGATGAAGTAGCGCAAATCAGAGAAAATATCACGGATAACAGGATTCAGGCAATATTTGAACGTGTAGTGGAGAGCAGCCTGGAGGATCAGGCTGTGGAAGAAACTGCAATTCCCAATCTCAAACTGGCGGCAGTGGCGGTCAGGCGGGGAACAAATTTCGTTTTTGTATGGATTATCTGTGCAGTGCTTGAAGATGCTGATTTGCAGGATAATATGTATCATTTTCCACCAATTGATCAATTCAGATATTCCATAAAGGAAGATACTTTTTATCATGTACTGGATCTGATGCGGGAATCGATGGGCGTCCTGTTTGATGTGCTTGTTTCCCGTGATGCTGCGATGGAACAGAGTGAGAATAGTAAACAGCTTGAACTGCAGATGAGCAATCAGTTTCGCAGAGCAGCAGTGATGACGGAAATTGTTTCACAGCTTGACAGTGATGATACCATCGAGAAAATTATGGAAACCGTATTACGGCAGATCGGTGAATATCTGCATATCAGTCATGGATTTCTCTGTAAAGTGCACAGAGAGGATGATTTGATGGATATTGCCGCGCAATGGAATGCAAAAGGTACAGTTGCAAGTTTTGACAGTATACGGAATCTGGAAAGATTCTGGTTCCTGCATTCGGACAAAACACTCATGCTTTCTTCTGATACATTGATCAGTGCCGGGAAAAGAGAACAGCTGGATATCCTGGGAATCAAAGCAATTGCATCCTTTCCAATTAAGGTGAATGATGAAATCAGTTTCTATGGATGCTTTGCTGAAAAACGCGAGGACAGGACCTGGAACCTGGACGAAGTGAAATTTATGAGTGATGCAGTCAGAATTCTGCAGAGTATTATAACCAAAAGAATCCAAAAGAATTCACTTGCAAGTTCATTTGCGTCTCTGGAAGCAATTCTGGATAATGTTGGAAGTGCAATTTATGTCAGGGATATTAAAACAAATTGTATGCTTTTTGCCAACAGAAGTCTGCGGAGTCATTTTTCAAAAGAACTCAGAGAAGGAACCCTGGAAGAACTTTTTGAGGAAAATGTACCCGCTAGAAGTCATAGTGGAAATTATGAGATCTACCATGAGGAACGAGGCAGATGGTATGACCTCTATTATACACACATTGCCTGGGTGGATGGCAGACAGGTCTCTCTTTGCGCAATATATGACAGTACGGAAAAGAAACTGTATCAGAAAAAAATTGAGCAGCAGGCCTATACAGATTTTCTGACAGGACTCTATAATCGTATGTGTTGTGAACGAGACCTTGCAAGATATATTGATGAAGCACAGCAGACAGGACAAAAGGGAGCGGTATTTTATCTGGATCTGGATGATTTCAAGCATATCAATGATGGATTGGGACATCAGTATGGAGATCTTCTTCTGAAAACAATTTCCAGAAGTCTGCAGTCTATTTCTGGAATTCATAATACCTGTTACCGAATGGGCGGAGATGAATTTGTTATTATTATACCTGCAGAGAGCTTTTCACTGGTGGAAGACATCATCAAAAAAATTCAGGATATTTTTTCAAGGTCCTGGTATTTAAAGGATGCGGACTATTATTGTACGATGAGTATGGGAACAGTCGAGTTCCCGACAGAAGGAAGCAATGTTGCAGAACTGATCAAAAAAGCGGATATTGCCATGTATGAAGCAAAAAAGTCCGGGAAAAACAGGATTGCAAGATATTCCGATAACATAGACTCCACTTCAAGCAGACGTCTTGATATGGAAAAGAATATGCGCGATGCCATGGTAAAAAATTACGAGGAATTCGAGATTTATTATCAGGCAATTGTGGATAATCAGACACAGGGGACGCCATGTGTTGGTGCAGAAGCACTTGTACGCTGGAATTCCAAGATGGGTTTTATTTCTCCGGGAGAGTTTATTCCGCTTGCAGAATATCTGGGACTGATTAATCCAATCGGAAACCATGTACTGGAAGAGGCCTGTAAGGCATGCAGGGTGTGGAATATTTCAGGGCATCCGGAATATCGGATCAATGTAAATCTTTCAGTCGTGCAACTGCTGCAGCCGGATATTATCGACATTATTCAAAATGCAATTGATTTTTCGCAGATTGATCCGCAGAACCTTGTGCTTGAGATTACGGAAAGCCTGGCAATTAATGACCTGGACAGAACCAAAAGTATTCTGATGAAAATTAAGAGACTGGGTGTTCGTGTGGCATTGGATGATTTTGGTACGGGATATTCTTCACTGAACAATATACGTGCACTTCCATTTGATATTATTAAAGTAGATCAGAATTTTGTAAAAGATCTGGCGGAAGATAATTATTCACAGTCTTTCATCCGAATGATTGCAGAGCTGGGAGAGGCAATCGGAGCAGATATCTGCGTGGAAGGAATTGAAACAAAGGGACAGTATCAGGCGCTGGAAAATATGAAGGTTCATTATATTCAGGGCTATTATTTTGACAGACCGATCACGCGTGAAGAATTTGAGGGAAAATATGTGACCGGAAAAGAAAGTGGAACTGCAAAAAGAAAGCGTATGGCCAGAAGTATGGATATTTAGGCTTTTCTTGCCGAAATCAATATGCTATCATATTGGTATACAATAAATGGAAAGTCAGGAAACAGAAATGGGAGATTTGATTAATAATCCAGGGGAAGATAAGAATAATGTTCCTTCCAGAAATTTCATCGAACAGGAGATAGATAAAGATCTCAGAGATGGGGTCTATACGGAAGTACATACAAGATTTCCGCCTGAGCCGAACGGTTTTTTGCATATTGGGCATGCGAAAAGTATATTACTTAATTATGGAATCGCAAAAGCTTATGGTGGAAAATTTAACATGCGCTTTGATGATACGAATCCGACAAAAGAGAAATCTGAATATATGGATTCCATTATTCGCGATGTACAGTGGCTTGGAGCAGATTATGAAGACAGACTTTTTCATGCATCTGATTATTTTGAACAGATGTACGAAAATGCAGTTAAACTGATCAAAAAGGGTAAAGCCTATGTTTCAACGCTGACTGCAGATCAAATGCGAGAATACAGGGGAACACTGACAGAAACAGGTAAGAATGATCCGGACAGAGACAGAGCGGTAGAAGATAATCTGCATATGTTTGAGGAGATGAAGAACGGGAGTGTACCAGATGGCGGGATGACACTGCGTGCTAAAATTGATATGCAGTCCCCTAATATTAATATGCGTGATCCGATTATTTATCGTGTTGCGCATATGACGCATGCGCGAACAGGTGATAAATGGTGTATTTATCCCATGTATGATTTTGCACATCCGATTGAAGATGCAATTGAACATATTACACATTCAATTTGCACATTGGAATTTGAAGATCACAGACCGTTGTATGACTGGGTTGTCAGAGAATGTGAATATCAGAATCCACCCAGACAGATTGAGTTTGCCAAGATGTATCTGACCAATGTCGTAACCGGGAAAAGATATATTAAGAAACTGGTGGAACAGGGAATTGTAGATGGATGGGATGATCCGCGCCTTGTTACGATTGCGGCACTTCGCCGCCGCGGTTTTACACCGCAGTCACTCCGAATGTTTGTCGAGATGTGTGGCATTTCCAAGAGTCAGTCTTCTGCTGAGTATGCAATGCTGGAATATTGTATCCGTGAAGATCTCAAACCGAAAGCAAAGAGAATGATGGCAGTACTGGATCCGATTAAGTTGGTTATTGATAATTATCCGGAAAATCAGATTGAAATGCTGGAAATTGAGAATAATAAAGAAGTTCCGGAAATGGGAATGCGTCAGATTCCATTTGGAAAGGAACTTTATATTGAACGGGAAGATTTCATGGAGGAACCTCCGAAGAAATATTTCCGTATGTTTCCCGGCAATGAAGTTCGTCTTATGAATGCATATTTTGTTACATGTACAGGGTGTGTCAAAGATACTGACGGCAATGTAACGGAAGTACATTGTACCTATGATCCGGAAACCAAGAGCGGAAGCGGGTTTGAAGGACGAAAGGTCAAGGGAACCATACATTGGGTTGCGGCTGCAAAGGCAGTAAATGCAGAAGTCAGACTGTATGAAAATATCATTGATGAGGAAAAAGGTATATATAACGAGGATGGTTCTCTGAATTTGAATCCGGATTCAATAAAGATAATTCCGAATGCAAAGCTTGAACCCGAGCTTGCAGCAGCAAGAGCGGAAGACAAGTTCCAGTTTGTACGAAACGGGTATTTTTGTGCAGACAGCAAAGATACATCAGAACAAAAACCAGTATTTAACAGGATTGTCTCGCTAAAAAGTTCTTTTGTATTACCCAAAAAAGACTGACAGGCAGACAATACAATAATTGAAGAAACAGGGGAAGAACATGTCGATACTTTCTGGATTAGGTAAATTTGGACTTGGGGATCTTGAAGGACAAAAACTATACGACGACAAAACCAGTGCAGACAAAAAGAATCAAGAGCCTGCAGTGGTAGTTGAAAAAGCGCCGGAAGAAATGGATTTCCTGTATGAAAAAAAATATACCTGTCCTGTCTGCGGGGAGGAATTTACAGCTCTTACAATTCGAACAGGTAAGGTTCATGTCAAAAAAGTGGATATGGATCTCAAACCGAATTATGAGCAGGTTGATGAAATCAAATATGATATTATTGCATGTCCTGATTGCGGATATGCTGCACTGGGAAGATATTTCAATGCACTCACCGCAAGACAGATTGATGAAATCAGAAATAAAATCTGTATGCATTATAAGCCGCAGAAAGAAAAGAAAAATGTTTATACCTACAAGGATGCAAGAGAACGTTATCAGTTGGCGCTTGCAAATGCAATTGTGAAAAGTGCAAAGGACAGTGAAAAAGCATATTTATGCCTTAAAACAGCGTGGCTGATACGAGGAGAAACAGGTTCCCTCATTCAGGGACAGACACCGGACTATGAGGCAAAGAAAGCCCAAAATGATGAAGAAGAATCGGAGCTTTTGAAAAATGCACTGGACGGATTAGTTCTTGCAAGACAGAAAGAAGATTTCCCAATTGCCGGAATGAATACCATGACATTGGATTATCTTCTGGCGGCTTTATATCTGGAAACAGATCAATATGATTATGCATCTAAAATGATCGGAGAGATTTTGGTATCCAGAACGGCAAACAGTCATATGAAGGATCGTGCCAGAGATTTAAAGGATCTGTTGGATAAAAAGAAAAAGGCAGCAGTAAAAAAATGACTGATTTAAATATTATCCTACAGGGTAATGGGCACCTGTATGAGCAAATTTATGAATATATCAGAAATGAAATCAGAAAAGGGAAGCTTCTCTGCGGAGAGAAGCTTCCCTCTACTCGTTCTCTGGCAGATTTTCTTACGATATCGCGAACTACTGTTGAAATGGCATATGATCAGCTCCTTTCAGAAGGCTATATTGAATCAAAACCGCACAGAGGATATTACGTATGTGAAACAGGAGATCTTTTTGAAATAAATTATCCGGGGATTATGAGCAGGAATAAGGGTAATCATAAAACAGAGACAGAATTCGAAATATGGGAGAAAGAAAACCCGGAGATTGATTTTTCACCCAGAACAATTGATATGAGCAGATTTCCATATGCGACCTGGAAAAAAATAAACAGAGGGATTCTGGTAGATGCAAAAAGCAGTATGTTTTCATCAGGAGAGCCGCAGGGAGACAGAACTTTTCGTGAAACAATAGCAAGATATCTGCAATTGGCAAGAGGGGTAAACTGCGATGCGGATCAAATCATAATAGGAGCGGGGAATGATTATCTGCTCATGCTGCTGGAGCAGATAATCGGTTATCGTAAGGTGGCGATGGAGCAGGTAACATATACGCGAGCGGCAGATATATTCCGGCATTTCGGGTATGCAATCCGTGTGATTGGTATGGATGAAAACGGGATGTTGGCTGCAGAACTGGAGGAGACAGATGCAGATCTTGCATATGTGATGCCATCTCATCAGTATCCGGCAGGAACCGTGATGTCAATTGCAAGGCGCATGGAACTATTGCAGTGGGCAGCTAAAGGTGAGAATAGATACCTGATTGAAGATGACTATGATTCTGAATTCAGATATCGCGGAAAACCGGTTCCGTCATTACAGGCATCTGACCATCTTGGAAAAGTTATCTATATCGGAACCTTTTCCAAATCAATTGCACCTGCGATACGGGTCAGCTATATGGTACTCCCGCAGCAACTGATTGATGTATATCATAAAACCTGCAGCTTTTTTTCATCGACAGTATCAAGAATCAATCAGGAAATTATAAACGAGTTCATACGGGATGGATATTTTGAGCGTTATATGAATAAAATGAGAAGAATATACAGAATGAAGCATGATTATATGCTTCGGGAGCTGGAAGATTTTGTAAAACAATTCGATATATTGGGTGCAGACGCGGGGCTTCATCTGCTGTTATCCTGCAAAGACGGCAGAACAGAGAAGGAGCTTCTGACAGCAGCGGCGAAGCAAAAAGTCAAGGTCTATGCACTTACCGATTACGCACTGAAAGATGACAGTAAGCATGCAATGCCGTCAATTTTGAGCAGACCAACTGTTATTTTGGGATATGCATCTCTGACGGTCACAGAACTGGAGAAGGGTATTGGATTACTGAAAACAGCGTGGCTTTCCTAAAATTCGTAGTACATCGTAAAAAGCAAAAAAAAGCTGTTGCTTCATAACAGGCCTAAAATATACCCTGTTATGCTGCAACAGCTTTTTTTCATTTATCCGCAGATTCGTCATCGTCATCAAAAAATTCTTCTGTTTCGTCAGGCGTTTCATCCGCTTTTGCATCAGACTCATCTTCCGTGGATTCATCAGGTTTGTCATCAGAATGATTTGTTTCCTTGGATCCGTGACCTATATTTACATATCCACGTCCATGCTCATCGGAGGTACTGTCCGTGTCATCATCAAAGTCGTCGAAATCATCGAAATCGTCATCTTCGGAATCTTCATTCAGTTTTCCGTCCTTTTTATTGAGGTAATAATATACACCTGCAGCAGCTGCACCTGCAGCAGCACAGAACAGAACAAACTTGCCCAGTCCCTTAGACATATTATGCCACCCTTCCTGCGTTATATGCGCAATCCATATTTCCAAAAATCGGGATGTATATATTT
>JAGOGF010000172.1 GCA_017996845.1 Butyrivibrio sp. | reverse complement strand
CCCTTGCGTTATATCGTCCCACCAGTGTTTACGAACTCTGATAAGGGCAAAAACAAGGGCAAGAAAATTATATAAAACAGTATAACACAAAATAAAAGTGACATTGTGAACTGATTGAAATGCTTCTATATTTTTATTGGTTTAAAGGAGACACAACATGAATACCATTTACGCAGAATACAACATGTACCACAACAGCATTGACATTTATACAATATTTATTGTGTCAGGCACCATTGTTTTCAAACTGCATAACATCATCCGGCGGATTCAGAGCATACAAAAGTCCATACGGCGAGCTGTATTCCCATTTCACTGGGATACTGACAAGCGCCGGGTGGACATCCTGCCAACATTCCAGTATTAAGAGAACATTCCCGGTTTCTATACAGCGGTTAAATACAGACATATCATAATATTTATTGTGTCAGGCACCATTGTTTTTTCATTCTCGGCATTGGAAGAACTTCTGCATATCTTCTGGTGAAAGAAGAACATTTCAGTTCCATTCCTCTGCCAGCAGGAAGTCACGAATATTGCGGTGTTTGATTCCATCTCGGCTCATATCCAGTTCGTCCATCGTTACAACGTATTTCGGGAAATTGTCACGAACACCGGCAAACGCCCCAAACTCACGCTGGATGGTTTCCTCCGAGGCAAGTAGATAGGAAACCTGAACATACAGCTTTTTCCCATGATCTTCACATACGAAGTCAATCTCCTTGTCAGAGACTTTCCCAACAGTCACAGAATAACCACGGCGCAGCAGCTCCATGTAGACAACATTTTCAAGGACAAGGTTAATGTCCTTCATGTTGCCACCGTACACGGCTTCCCGGACACCATGATCTGCAACATAGTATTTCTCGTTGACGGTCAGGATTTTCTTTCCCTGGAGGTCTTGGCGCTTCACCTGATAAAACAGGAATGCGTCCGTGCAGGCTTTGATGTAGTTCAGTACCGTTTCTGGTGAAACGGAGCGCCCTTCACTTTTCAGATACTTGGAAATGGCTGTGGAAGAAAAGGTAGTGCCGATGTTGGAAGTTATATAAGCAATAATTCTCTCCAGCATATCCACATCACGGATATTGTTTCGCTTGATAATATCTTTCAGCTCTACGGAGTTGAACAAGTCCCGCAAATACTGACGACTGGCGGCATCGTCGTAGCGAAGGTTGCTCAAATAGGGCATTCCTCCCAGCGTCAGATATTTTGTAAAGCATTGTCTTTCGTCTGCACCTTCGTAAACGGTGTGATACAGCTCCATAAACTCTCTGAATGAAAACGGGTAAATCACGAACTCCACATACCGTCCGGCAAGATAAGTGGCAAGCTCACCGGAAAGCAGCTTGGCGTTGGAACCGGTAATGTATATATCACAATCCAGCTCCACCCGGAAAGAGTTGATACATTTTTCCCAATCAGCCACCTCTTGGATTTCGTCGAAGAACAGATAAACCTTGCCGCTGATTTCTTTTGTTCTGCGAAGGATTTCATCATGCAATGCAACAGCCGTACAAAGGTGTGCATTGCTCATGTTCTCAAAATTCAGGGAAATAAACTGTTCTGGTTGGACCCCGTTTTGGGCAAGTTCCTCTTGGATCAGGCTCAGCATGACAGATTTTCCACTACGGCGAATCCCTGTCAGAACCTTTATCAGCTCATTTCCGATAAAAGGACGGATACGGCTCATATAAATTTCTCGTTTAATCATGTAGACCAGCCTCCCTTCTGAAACTGTCTATATGGTACCACGGCTATAACTGATTTTCAATACCGCAAATCCAGTTTTATCAGATATAATTGATAAAATACGAATTTCGACACAATCAGGCAGTTATACCGAGCGAAGTTTGGCTATGCGTTTTTATTGTGTCAGGCACCATTGTTTCATATTGAAATATAGTGTCTCTGTGCATGTTCTATATACCTCTGATTATATAATATTCAATTTATATAATCTCTCAAATGCTTTTTTATCAAAGTCTGCTTCTGTAATATATAGCTTTCTATCGCTATCAATGTCATTCTAACTCAATAGTCATATCAATTATACAATTAAAAGCAAAGATGCTGCTAACTGAATAACAACATCTTTGCTTGTTTAGAATGGGGATTATAAAATTTTAATGATAGTATACTGTGACATAAATATTTTTTAATGTTGCTGCTGCAACAGTTCCCGTTGAATACCTTGTAGATTCAAATTGAACATAATAATTTCCAACAGGGCTTAAATTATAATTGCCAAAATCTGCAAAAGTAAGAGAACTATTCCAACTTTTGCTGTCTGTATATCTGTCAAATGTGCCATCTCCATTATCCTCATCTTTAGCAACAAATAATTCGATGTTTCCACTACTTCCACTACTTTTTGTGGATGTAACCACTATTTTACTGATTGTGGAGCCTGACGGAACAGATGTGCTGCTGATTGTAAAAGAACCAAGAGCGGAAGTTGCCACTGTATCATTTGTTCCAAAAAAGGAATTTAACATTCCAACAGAATGTCGTGATGATCCAGAAGTTAATGCTGTCGGAGTTATTTCAAATGTCATTGTTTTCTCCGTCTCCGAATAATTTTCCTGAGTTTCTGCCGCAAAAGCTGTGACATTCATTGTAAAAAGCATGACAACACATACAATAATAGAAAAAAAACGTTTTCTCATAATGAATCTACCTCCATACTTTATGTAATCATCCCCATCTAAATATACTAAATTGAAAAATCAAATCTTCCACCGATTTTATTATCCTCTGGTTTGATAGAATTCCATTCAATATTTTTAATTTTATCCAAAAGTTCATCTTTTGAATTTGCTTGAACAGTAGCTTTTTTTACTTCAATTTGCTTTAATTGTTCCTTTTTCTTCGCCTCTTTCTTCTCCGCAGCTTTCTTTTCCTGAATTTTTTCAAGATATTCTTTCTGACTAGCTGATGTTTTTTCTAATTGAGCAAAGAATGTTGTAGTTCCATCACTATTAAAAGAAATACCAAACTTTGTTATTTTTGTATCAGTATCTGCACTGTTTTCTATTCCGTTTGTCTTACCAAATGCTCTTTCAAATCCAAACTGAGCATTGATTTCATCCGACATACGCAAAGCACCTTCAATACTATGCATCTTTTCAGCATAATATTTGGGATCGGATGCCATCTTCTCCATTTCTTCCTTTGAGAAAATAACCGTAAACTCTTTATCACTTTGTGCTAAAATATCTTTAGCATTATCACCATTTTCAAAATCTGCAACCATAAAGTCCATATCTGTTCTTGAGCCACGCATATCTTTAAGCATTTTTTGTGCCTCTTTACTTAGATTTTTTTCGGCTATACTTTCTGTCACATTTTTCTTGACCTTATCATTTTCTGTTGTTTTCGCTGTTTCTTTTTTCTTATCTACTGTACCTGCCTTGTAGGTATTCTGATAACTTCCATAAACAGTACCCGTTGTATTCACATTCATTGACATATCCTTTGTCCTCCTTCTCTGAATCCGTTCTTTATTATTTATTGTTTCTAATATTATATATCGGCTTTATTCCGAAAACTATAATCCTCCCTGTTATTTTTATCCCATGATTATTGAAAATCTAAAATTTGAAATTCACTCTTAAATCAGATTATGCATTAAATATTATTGCTATTGACAAACCACCTAAATATGAATTAAAAGATACTTCTTGCTCAACAGAAAAAAGCAGCCTATTGCAAGTTTATTGTGTCAGGCACCAATTGTTCCAATGCAATTTCGGCATTTTTATCGCAAACGAAGCGGCAGAAGAAAACCTGAAAAAGAAACGGGATGGCAGCAACAAGTATCTCTATGAACTTGACTTTTCTTCAGCATTAAAAACAGCCAGAAAGTTCTTCATGCGCAGGGATTCTGGAAGGCACATCGATATTATCCGGCTGATGATGAAATATGTCCACGCAGTGAAAGACAGGTTCCGGCAGTTTCAACGGCCTCTCCGTGGAATCAGCGCAATTCATTTTGGATATCGGTAAGTTCTGCAACTGAATATCCTTCTTTTTGGCAGATGGACAGCATCTGTCTTTTTGGCATACCTGTTTTTGGCTTTTTGAGTTCAAAATATCGGATATTTGACAACAACTGAGCTATCGAACAAAACTTCGAACAACTGACTTAATGGCATTGCCATTGTTTTTCCATTTGTTCCTTTGATGAATCTTCTTTTTTATCTTCTTCACCAGTTCCTGAATCTTCTGGAAAGATTCTTCGCTGATTGTATGTTCCATCCGGCATGCATCATGATTTGCAGTTTCTGGAGATACCCTATCAGTTCTAAGAATTTATTAAGAAATTCTGCCGTTCTCCATTTCATATACTACATCGGCCACGTTCATTGTGGATACTCTGTGGGATACCAGGACAACCGTTTTCTTCTTGGCCGATTCTTTCAATGATTTTAAAATGATTCCCTCGTTTAAAGAGTCGAGGTTCGATGTAGGCTCATCGAGTAGAATGAGGGGGCATTCATGGAGAAATGCTCTTGCAATTCCGATTCTCTGTTTTTCACCACCGGACAGCGTATCACCCAGTTCTCCGACTTCTGTAACATATCCTTTCGGAAGTGTCATAATGAAATCATGGATAGATGCTTTCTTTGCGGCTTCCATAATCTCTTCTCTGGATGCTCCCGGCTTTGCGATGGCAATGTTGTTTGCAATGGAATCATGGAACAGGTGTGTTTCCTGCGTAACATAACTTTCCATATCTCTTAAATGCTTGGTTGGAATCTTGCGGACATCTGTACCGTCTACCGATACACTTCCATCCTGCACATCCCAGAACCGCATCAACAGTTTTAAGAGTGTAGATTTTCCGGAACCGCTCGCACCATGAATCCCTGTGATTTTACCTGGCTGTAATTTCAGTGAATAG
>JAGOGF010000171.1 GCA_017996845.1 Butyrivibrio sp. | reverse complement strand
AGCAAATCTTTTGCTTCAACTGCATATGTATAATTATTTTCCATTTTTCACCTCATGTTGTGACCGTTTTTAGGTACAGCATTTTATTATCATTATTATCAATCCGTTTTTTTTAATCGGATGAGTGTTCTGAGCGTATCAACCAGCTCTTCTTCCTTCATACCTGCATATCCAGCTGCCGTAATGGCATCTGTCAGTGCAGCCTCTACTTTTCTGACATTTTGTTCTTTGATCATATCGGTATCCTGTGCATTCACATAAAAGCCTTTGCCCTGCATCGCTGTGACATAGCCTTCCGACTGCAGTTGTTCATATGCCTTCATCGTTGTAATAACGCTGATCTTCAGTTCTTTGGCAAGGCCTCTGATCGATGGCAGGTCTTCCCCGGCTTCCAGTCTTCCCTGTATGATATCTTCTCTCAGCTGATCTGCGATCTGTTGGTAGATTGGGATTCCTGAACTTTGTAATATTCTCAAGCTGCTTCCTCCTTTGCTTCTGTCTATATGTTCTCTCTGTATTTGGTGTTATATCTGTTTATATATTATATATACAGTTGTATTTTAAAAAAGTCAAGCTCTATTATAAAAAAGCTTGAATTTGTGTTTTCAATCTATATTCACTTTACTTACTTTCAATATATATATCCTTTCTAATACTTGCATTATGCATTATAATAGACAGGATGGGTTTTTACTTTTACACATGGAAAATGGAGCATTTATTATGCAAATCGAAGCTGAAAATTCACAGAATTCCTTCTCTATTCTCGATCCGGACGAGGCCCTCAAACCGCGTAAATACCGCCAGCCGATTCATAACTACGTTGGGCGCACTCTGGATAATGATAACATGGAAGTAGTAAGTTTTATACCAGGTTCTCACATCAGGCTATGGTATAACAATGAATCCTCAGCCTACAGTGAACACCATCATGATGCAACAGAGATTATATATGTTCAGGAGAACCTGTACCCTGTTCGTATCGGACGGCAGCAGTACATGCTAAGTGCCGGAGATATCCTGTATATTCCGCCTCATATACCGCACACACTGGAAGGTGGTCCCGGCGTACGCTTCATCATGCTGTTGGATCTGTCTCCTTTTCTGGTCTTTTCTGATTTTAAGATAAATACATCGTTTTCCCTGAGTCCACAATATCTGAATGAGGCACACGGAAAACAATATTATACATTGATCCGCGAAACTTTTGAAAAAGTTATTGAAATCTACTTTAAAGCTGATCTGATGTGGGAACTTCACATTTTTTCATGCCTGTTTGAAATGTTTATTCAGGCTGCCCAGATCAAACTTTCTTCATCGCCTAATTTTGATCCGTCTTATGGAAGCCCTTCACTCGTCAATCACGAAAAGTTTTCATCACTGCTTAGCTACATTGATGAAAATTACTGTGAAGACCTTACTCTGGAAAAGGCTGCTGACTATGTCGGTTTTTCCAAATATCACTTTTTACGTATGTTTAAAGAATATACCGGTTTAACTTTTCATGAATATGTACTTCGCAGAAGAATACAGGTATCCCAGTCTCTCCTTACCACCCAGAAAAGCATTACCGATATTGCCTTTGAATCCGGTTTTAATTCCATCAATTCTTTCTCGCGAAGTTTCCGTCAGTACACCGGAATGTCTCCAACAGAATATCGCGAGAAAAAAGATACCTATGATGAAATGGGTTATTCAAAATTCATTATCCCTTCACACTCCCAAGAGCCACGCCCGCAATAATATATTTAGATAGAAGCAAATATACGATAATGAGCGGAAGCGCTGTCAATGTGAGTCCAAGATATACGCAGCCATACTCTGTCTTATAAATATCCCCTCTTAAAAGTGATATCATGATCGGAAGCGTATACTTTTTCTGATCTGTCAAAAGAACAAGTGGTGTGAACAGATTGTTCCAGCTTGCAACAAAACTGAAAATCGCCTGTGTTGCTATGGCAGGCTTCATGATTGGAAGCGCAATGTGATTAAAAGTATAAAGTTCTTTTGCTCCGTCAATTCTGGCAGACTGCACAATTTCAAGTGAAAGTGCGGGCATCATGTACTGTCTCATAAAGAAAACCATTGCAGGAGACGCTATGACCGGAAGAATCAGCATCAGCAGATTATTGGTCATATGCAGTTTATACACCATCTGATAAAACCCGATCAGTGTAATCTGTGCGGGAATCATCATAACTGCCAAAATGACACTGAAAAATGCATTCTTCAGCTTCCATTCATATACAACGATTGCATATGCTGTCAAAGTTGAAAAATAAGTTGCAAGAACCGTTGAGGTAACAGAAACGATCAGGGAATTCACAAATCCAACTCCCGGATTAAAACTTTTTCCCAGCAGAATCTTCATATTATTTACCAGATAAGTCGATGGAATCAGACTTACTGCATGCTGCTGGATCTGTGTCGTACTTCTTGTGGAATTTACGATCATAATCACAAAAGGCATCAGGCTTAGAATTGCCAGAAGCACGCATATTATAAAGATCGGTATTTTTTTTGCTGTGTTCTTTCCGCTCTTATTCATTTTGCAGATGCCTCCCCAATTTGTTTCTTATTTAATTTTTTTACTTTTCTGATCTGCGCTTTTTCCTTTGCTTCATCCCTGTCACGCAGGATATAGAACATTACCAGAGATACTGCCACAATAATGACAAACATAATCATAGATGCCGCAGCAGCACGATTATACTGATACGTTCCACTGAAAGCAAGATTATATATAAATACACTTGTAGTCGTAGTTGCATTATCCGGACCACCCAGCATGAACAGTTTGGGAATATCAAACATATTCAATCCGCCGATCAAAGATGTCACTAGTGTGAACAGCAAAATAGTCCTGATATTGGGAATCGTGACATACCAGAATGTCTGCCATCCGGTCGCGCCATCTACTTCTGCTGCTTCAAAAATATCCAGACTGATACCAAGTACCCCTGAAATCAATATGATCATTGTGTAGCCATACCACATCCATGTCTGAATAAAAATGACCACCGCCTGTGCGATACCCTTTTTAATCAGGAAATTAAAAGGTTGTGACAGGATTCCAAATCGAACCAGTAAATCATTAGCCGGTCCCATCGGATAGCCAAACAAAGCATTAAACAAAATTGCTACTGTCGCGGCAGTAATAATATTAGGCATATAAAATATTACTTTAAAAGCACCTTCTCCCGGAATTTTAAACCTGCGATCCGTAAACCATGCAGCCAGCAGAAGTGCCAGACACAGCTGTGGTATGAAATTGCAGACCCAGAGAAAAACGGTATTTCCAAATGCCTTTTGAAAAGTTGGACTTGTCAGAATCGCCTGGAAATTTGCAAACGGATTCTGTGTCAGAAAATGAAAAGTTGTCTTTCCAACACCCTTCATATCTGTAAATCCGATCACAGCCGTGTAAAGTGTCGGATAAAGTGAAAATATCAGATAGGCAACAACAAACGGAATACTGAACAGGTAGCCATATCTTGCATAACTGAAATTTGCTTTTTTCTTTTTCATGCTTATTCATCCCTTCGAAAAGTGGGCCAGACAAAAGCCCGACCCACTCTCTCAAGCAGTATTTTTATTTATTTTGCAGCTTCAATTCCAAGGTTATCACTTACTGTCTGTTTGAAATCCTTAATTGCAGCATCACGGGTTTTCTCACCTGCAGCATAGGAACGAACCTGATCTCTCCATACTGTGTTAATTGATTCATCAAACTGTGTCATATTCTTGCCTGTTGCATATGTATTGGCAGGAATAAAGTAATCAAACATATTCTGTCCACCAATGAAATCGGAAGAACCATCTGACATAGCCATAACGGTACCGGATGCAACCGCATCCTTCGTGCCACCTTCTCCGTTAAGTGTACCATTTGCCCACTTATACTGAAGACCATCCTTTGTGCAGTCAAGTGTGATCCAGTCAATGATCTGCTTTACAGCAGCAACTTTATCAGTGTTCATATTCTTGTTCGCAAGAAGCCATGTACCACCCCAGAAGAATCCGACCGGTGAATCGCAGACTGCCCAGTCACCATATGTACCTTCGCCAGGCTTTTTGCCGCCGCAGTTCGGAGCAAGTGTATAGTTGATCAGCCAGGCCGGTCCAAAGAAACCAAATACAGGTTTCGGGCCTTCACCCTTCATATCTGCAAACCATGCATCCTGCCAATCCTGTGTAACATTTGACCAGCCTTTGTCTGTAAGGTTCTTGGAAATGTCAAGGAATGCTTCTCTCTTTGGATCAATCTGCAGTTGTCCTGCATCATTAAGCCAAGCTGAATCAGATGAATTTTCAACAGCGTGCCATACATCACCGTCTCCTGATACAATTGCATCACCTTTATCCGAAAGCTTCTTGGCTGCATCCCAGAATTTATCCCAGCTTCCGCTGCCGCCACCGATCAGTTTGGAGATTTCTGCCGGATCGTCTGTTCCAAATACATCTTTTGCGATAGATCTGCGGTAAATGAATGCACCACCTGTTGCCTGATATCCAAGTGCATCAATGTCGCCGTCCGTATTACTTCCAATATCCATTGTATACTGTGCAATCTGAGCATCTTTTGTTTCCTTATCCACATCAATGCCAAGATCCTTATAGGGCATTGCATAATCCTGCATATCGCCCTTTGAATATTTCAGAATAAATGCTGCTTCTGCGCAATAGATGTCCGGCTGCTGATCGCCGCCTGCCTGCAATGCTGCATCAAGTGCCGGCTGATATGCACCGTCTGTTGTTGCAATAATCGTAGGATTGATCGTATAACCAAAATCTGGATGTGCTTCAATAAACTTATCAACCATCTTGGGAACTTCATCTGTAAATGCCCAAAGGTTAATAACACCCTTGCTTCCTGCAGCGACTGTACTCGCGCCTGTGCTGGCACCTGTTGAAGCC
>JAGOGF010000050.1 GCA_017996845.1 Butyrivibrio sp. | reverse complement strand
TCAGCGGTACGTCTAAGGACTATGAGTGTTTCTTCCAAAATGAAAGAAACGGAAGAACAGATAAAGACACTGGACGGTCAGGTTGAAGAGGCGCTTCGTAAAGAAGATTACAAAGGTGCGGGTGAACTGAACAGACAGCAAAATGAACTGTTGAAGAAATTTGACAGGATGAAGGCTTCTGAAGAACGAAAAGAAAAAAATGCCGCATATGCGGTAACAGAAAATGATATTGCAGAAGTTGTTGCAGAATGGACAAAGATTCCGGTAAAGAAAATTGCTGAAAAGGAATCGGAAAAACTTTTGAAACTGGAATCCATTCTTCATAAAAGGGTAATTGGACAGGATGCGGCGGTTGAGGCTGTATCTAAGGCAATCAGGCGCGGGCGTGTGGGACTGCAGGATCCCAATAGACCAATCGGCTCATTTTTATTCCTTGGGCCAACTGGAGTTGGTAAGACAGAACTTTCAAAAGCACTTGCAGAAGCAATGTTTGGTTCTGAGAGTTCATTAATTCGTGTGGATATGTCGGAGTATATGGAAGGCCATTCCGTATCGAAAATGATCGGATCTCCGCCAGGATATGTAGGATATGATGAAGGCGGGCAGTTAAGTGAAAAGGTTCGCAGAAATCCTTATTCTGTAATACTATTTGATGAAATAGAAAAAGCACATCCTGATATTTTCAATGTACTCCTGCAGGTTTTGGATGATGGACATATCACCGATGCCAAAGGCAGAAAAGTCAGTTTTAAGAATACAATCCTGATCATGACATCCAATGTCGGGGCGCAGAAGATCATCGCTCCAAAGAAACTTGGATTTGATACACAGTCTGATGATAAAAAAGATTATGAGACAATGAAAAATGGTGTGATGGAGGAAGTAAAGCGTCTCTTTAAACCGGAATTTATCAATCGAATTGATGAGATCATGGTATTCCATCAGTTAAACGAGAAGGAAATGATGGAAATCGTTACACTTCTTTCTGATAATCTGGCAAAGCGCTGCAGACAGCAACTGGGAATTGAGCTGACAATTACACCGGCAGTAAAGAAATATCTTGTCCATAAATATGCAGATGCAAAGATGGGAGCAAGACCGCTTAAGAGAGCGATTCAGTCTGTTATCGAGGATGCTATGGCGGAAGATCTTCTGAAAGGAAATATCAGAAGAGATTCAGAAGTAATAGTTGGCTTGAAGGACGAAAAAATTACTTTTACCGGACATGAAGCGAAAAACATGGAAGCGTCGCAGGCATTTACTTCAGGAAAGACGCAGACTGGTAAAAAGCCAGGAAGAAAAGCGACAGCCAAGGATTCTGGGGAAAAGAAAAAAGCAACTTCCAAAATCAGAAAAAAAGATGAATCGGTAATTTAAATTTAAGTTTTATATTCTTGCGGATTGAATTATAATTACTGTATATGATGATTCTTTTACATATCGTATATCAGATAGGAGGGTTAAAATGGCTGTTGTAGAGCAGTTACTGCGTGCGGAACCGGATGGTACCATCAGTTTTGGCAATTATGAGTTAAAGGAGAAAGCCAAACTGGAGAACTTTAAGCATGAGGGGAATATTCTTAAGGTAAAGACTTTTAAGGATATTACAAAGCTTGAAGCAAATGAACTTTTTGTTTATGAATCGGTTCCGGGAACCACGGTAACAAATTTCCGTGAAAAAGAAAACGGAGTGGAGTTCAATGTTGAAGGTGAGGAAGATGCACAGATTACCGTCGGACTTGAGGAAAATACCGACTACAGGGTGTATGTTGATTATGTCGATATGGGTGATATGAAGACTAATCTTGGCGGAAAGTTGAATATCAGTGTTGAATTATCCGGAGCAGGAGCTGTTAACGTCAGAATCGAAAAGTAGAATAATGAAATGAGATGCTGTTATGGCATCATTGAAAGCGCGTCCACCGGACGCGCTTTCTTATCCTTTATCAGAAATGAAACAGACAAGGGATGGATGAAAGATTGGAGAAGTTCAGATGGCTGCAAAGATAAAAACAGTTTTTTTCTGCCAGAACTGCGGGAATGAATCTTCCAAATGGATGGGACAATGTCCGGCCTGCAAAGAATGGAATACGATGGTAGAAGAAACAGTCAGACCGGAATCAAAAACAGGCAGGAGTGGTGCCTCTGCGCAGAGCCGTACAGAACGCGTGGAACCACAAAGCCTTTCTGATATTTTGATGGAAGAAGAGGAACGTGCGGATACACATATGGAAGAACTGAACCGTGTTCTCGGGGGTGGTCTGGTAAGAGGTTCGCTCACGCTTGTAGGAGGGGATCCCGGAATCGGAAAGTCGACTCTTCTGTTACAGGTTGCCAGAAACATGTCGGCTGACGGCAGAAAAATGCTTTATATTTCAGGAGAAGAATCTCTTCGACAGATCAAGATCAGAGCAAATCGAATCGGCAGTTTCAGTCAGGACCTGAGATTTTTGTGTGAAACCAATCTGGATACGATTGAAGAGGTGATCAGGCATACCGCTCCGGAAATTGTCATCATTGATTCCATTCAGACAATGTACAGTGAAGCAGTTTCCTCCGCACCGGGAAGCGTCTCCCAGGTTCGGGAATCCACATCGGTATTGCTTCACATCGCCAAAAGTATGAATATATCAATATTCATTGTCGGACATGTTACAAAAGAAGGAACAGTTGCGGGACCAAGAGTATTGGAACATATGGTGGATACAGTTCTATATTTTGAAGGAGACAGGCATGCATCATACAGAATTCTGCGGGGAGTCAAAAATCGTTTTGGCTCAACCAATGAAATCGGTGTTTTTGAGATGCAGCAGGAAGGACTTACAGAGGTGAAAAATCCGTCTGAATTTATGCTGGATGGACGGCCGGTTGATGCAAGTGGTTCGGTTGTAACCTGTTCCGTGGAAGGAACAAGACCGATTCTGCTTGAAATTCAGGCACTGGTATGCCGCAGCAATTTTGGATTTCCCAGAAGACAGGCGAACGGTGCGGATTTTAACAGAGTGAATCTTCTGATGGCTGTTTTGGAAAAAAGAGTCGGATTGCAGCTTTCGGACTGTGATGCCTATGTTAATCTGGCAGGCGGAATGAGACTTGCAGAACCGGCACTCGATCTTGGCATCTGTCTTGCAATTATATCAAGTTTTAAAAATTGTCCGATTGATCCGCATGTAGTGGCATTTGGAGAAGTGGGATTAAGCGGAGAAGTGAGATCCGTGAGCATGATTGAAAACCGTGTTGCGGAGGCTTTAAAACTTGGGTTTACGACCTGTATCATTCCTAAGGCATATGAAAACAGACTCAAAAGGATGGAAGGAATGAAGATAATCGGAGTTCATTCAGTGCAGGATGCAATGCAAATCATGTAACTATGCGGAGAAATCCCTACAGTTGCTGAAAAGAATAGCTTGTGAACTTTGGCGGAAAACCGCAGAATGAGGTTACCTATGAATAATTTTGAATTTTTTGCTCCGACAGAAATTGTATTCGGAAGAGGTGTGGAAGATCAGACAGGTGAAACAGCCAGAAAGTTTGGGGCACGCAGGATCATGCTCGTATATGGAGGCGGGAGTGTGATCAAAAGCGGATTGCTTGCAAAAGTTGAAAATTCCCTCTCAAAAGCAGGAATTACCTATATAGAATACGGCGGAGCAAAGCCAAATCCGACACTTGCACATGCAAATGCAGGGATCAAAAAGGCAATTGCAGAGCATGTGGATATGATCATTGCTGTCGGAGGAGGCAGTACGATTGATACGGCGAAGGCGATTGCACATGGCACGGCGAATCCGGATCATGCACTTTGGGATATTTGGATCAAAAAGATACCGCTTGAAAAATCTCTTCCGGTAGGCGCAGTACTGACAATTCCTGCAGCCGGAAGTGAAATGAGCGATTCTGCCGTCCTGACCAATGAAGAAACTGGTAAAAAAAGCGGAATCAATACCCCTTTTAACAGGTGCAGATTTGCAATCATGGATCCGGAACTTTCATTCACACTTCCAGATAATCAATTGGCAGCAGGGATTACAGATATCATGATGCATACATTGGAGAGATATTTTATTCCGGGGATATGTTGTGAACTGACAGACGAAATTGCAGAAGGGCTTCTCAGAACCGTGATCAGAAACGGAAGCATTGTGATGAAGGATAGAAAGAATTATGATGCGATGGCAGAAATTATGTGGGCGGGCAGTCTGTCTCACAATAATCTGACGGAATGCGGCAGAGGGAAAGATTTTTCTGTTCATAAACTTGGGCATGCACTCAGTGCAAAATATGATGTAACGCACGGCGCATCACTCTCCGCAGTTTGGGGGTCCTGGGCTGCATATCTGTATCAGGATGCAGTTGGCAGATTTGCAAGATATGCACATCAGGTATGGCAGGTGGAGGAAGAAGATCAGCTTAAGGCAGCAGCAGAAGGAATCCGGAAAACAACAGACTTTTTCAGATCAATCGGTATGCCGGTATCGCTTTCTCAGTTACAGCTTTCACCTTCTGCAGGTGAGCTGCAGGCACTTGCAATGGATGCGACCATGAATGATACGGTGAAATTATCCAGAATCTGTCCACTTGGTGCAGAAGATGTTTTAAAAATATTTCAGATGGCAATGTAATAATTGTATCAGATGAACCATACAGATATGAAAATGGCACTGCAGTGAACGGTATATAGAGCAGGTCACATGCAGTGCTGTTTTTATGCTCTTTCTCTGCGCAGTTCGAATACGGCAGGATCAAAGAGTTTATGATAGATCCCCGACATAGCCTGAATCACTTCATGATCTGAGGGTTCATGCCTAAGTGGCATGGCAAGAATCTTATATTCCATATCGTATACACGAGTTTGTATTCCGGTGGTGCTGAGTTCATTTTTCATATAAAAACGTATCCGTTTTTTGCGCATATAGAGATCTTCCCTTGTCAGTGCATAATCAGGATTTTCAACTTCTAAGAGAATAACATCTGTATCATGGAACATTTGCTGCATCTGCTGCAGGAATATACTTCCGGATCCGGTACCACGCGCAGAAGAAACGACTGCAAGATAATCAAGAAGAACAGCATGAATTTCATGCCTGGGTGGTTTGATGTACAAGGCATAGGCTACGAAAAGATCCTGGTCGTCATACATACCATAACCTTCGTAGTGACCTTCCAGATATAAGCGCTGTGTTTGAGCAAAAGGACGAAGTTCACTTGCCGGAAAATCTTTTTTCATATATTTCTCATAAATGAGCTGTATTTCCGCAAGTTCAAGTTTTTTGATGTACATAAGGCTCCTTCCTGATAAGTTAACATAACAATACAAAAATGCATAATTGGTAATGTTTCCAGAATATAAATTGAAAAAAAGATTTGTGATAGTCAGTTGGAGAATGTATCAGGTTATCTGGAATGTATCAGGTTATAAAGAAAAGAACCTGTATTATGACTGAAACGGTCATTCACAAGTTCTTTTACAGAATAAAACATTTACAGGGGAACAGCGATTCGAACGCTGATGAACGGTTTTGGAGACCGCAATACTAACCATTGTATGACTCCCCTAAGTGCGTCAACGAAGTGTATTATATCATATATAAAAAAGAATGCGCAAGGCTTTTTTCATCTTTTTACCATTTCTTTTTTGAAAACAGAATTCTGGTTAATGATCGATCTGAAAACGTTTCAGATGCTGCTCAAAGAGCTGCGGATTGATATTGATAACAGAATCTTTTTCCGTTACATATTTGGTAGCGAAGCGTGGTCTGGCAATTGCAGCAGAAGAGCGGATGACCAGTGACGGACGCAGCAGGTTTTTACTGAGGGCGATATGTTCAACCATGGCATGCAGAATATAGTAACCGCATTTGCCGAGCTCAAGCCGATCCTGTCTAACGGTTGTAAGCGGCGGATCAAGGTGCGCCGCAAGCGGAATATCATCAAATCCTACCACACTGATGTCCTGCGGAACCAGATATCCGTGTGCAGTACATTCACTGATCACACCGGATGCAATCAGATCATTTCCACAAAGAATAGCGGTTGCGCCAAGATCAAGAAAAGCAGGAACATGATATTTGGCTGAGTCAGCAACAAAGTACCCATATACGGCAAGATTGGGATCAACAGGCAGGTGGTGTGCAGTCATGCTGTCCAGATAGGCCAGCATACGTTGATCAGATACCATGGAATTACGTGAGCCATCCAGAAAAGCAATTTTTTCGTGTCCCAATGACATCAGATATTCAATTGCTATATTAATGCCTTCTTCACTGTCCGTTCCGACATATCCGACGCTTGGATTGATGCGGATGAAATTGTCGAGCATGACTGTCGGCACATTGGTTTCCTGAATTTGACTCATCCAGGGATCTTCAAGAGAAAAACCCAGCATAAATGAGCCACTGTAGCCATTCTTCAACATATAGGTATCATATTTTTCCTTTTGCTGGAATTCATGACTGACAGGCTGGACGGATAAATCCCAGTTCTCACGGAAAGCGGCTTGCTTAAAACCCAGAATAATATCATATCCGAACTGATTGGTGGATTCATAGTCCATGTTCTCAATGAATATGCATAATTGTCTGTTCTCAGCTTTTTTTAGTTTACGGTTCGTGTATCCCAGTTCGACTGCTGTTTCCAAAACTGTCTGACGAAGAGATTCACTGATATCCTTTGCGCCATTTAAGCCTTTTGAAACAGTACTGACAGAAATCCCGAGTTTATCTGCGATATCTTTGATTGTTGCCATTTGTGCTCCCTTTCAGATAACGGCTGATAAAGCTATATCTGATAATTCAGAATCATTATAGATAAGTTTTGTAAGAAAAACAATAGAAACACGAAAAAACACGAAAACTTTGTGAAACGCGGTACAAAAAGAATGGTTAATATTTGTGCATAATGACGAAACAATAATAAAAAGAGTGGAATTATTGACAAAAGTAACAATGATATGCTAAAACAATAATAGTGATACGAAAGTTTCCGAAAGTTTCGCAAAGAAAATAGCGAAACATTTTTTAACCGGTAGATCGGAAACGTTTCCAGAAAAGCAGGAACAAAAGAAAGGGAGAATAAAAAATGAAAAAGAAAACATTGGCAGTACTCCTTACCATGTTCATGACAGCAGGTATGGTAGGATGTGGCAGTTCAAATCAGGAAACCGGGGCAGCTGTTACGGCGGGCAGTGCAGCAGCGACAGCAGAAACCTCTGCCGCAGGTTCCGCGACAGCAGCATCGAGTGAGGAAGCTCCTCTGACAGCGTCTTTGACGGTTTGGGGACCGCAGGAAGATCAGTCAGATGATAATGGCAACTGGCTGAAGACTGAATGTGAAGCTTTTGCAGCACAGCATCCGAACTGGACACTGACATTTAATTACGGGGTATGTGCGGAAGGCGATGCAAAGACAAACGTAGGGACGGATCCGACAGCAGCTGCAGACGTTTATATGTATGCAAACGATCAGATTCCAGATCTGGTGGCGGCAAACGGAATTGCTGAGCTGGGAGGTTCTACAGTTGATCAGATCAAGGCTGAGAATTCTGAAACGACCGTATCTACTGTTACTTATAATGGCGGTGTATATGGGGTGCCGTTTACAGGCAATACCTGGTTCATGTATTATGATAAGAGCAAATTTACCGAAGATGATGTAAAAAATCTTGATAAAATGCTTGCAAAAGGAAAAGTAGCATTTCCGCTTTCCAATTCCTGGTATATTGCATCCTTCTATGCTGCAAATGGCTGCACATTATTTGGAGCTGACGGAACAGATACTGCATCTGGAATTGATTTCAAGGGAGATAAGGCTACGGCAGTTACCAATTATCTGGTAGATCTTGCAGCGAACAAAAACTTTGTAAATGATGCAGATGGAGCTGGTCTTGCAGGACTTGGCGATGGCAGCATCTCAGCAATGTTTTCCGGATCATGGGATTATGAGAATGTGAAAAAGGCACTTGGCGATAATATGGGAATTATTGCACCTCCTACGATCACAATTGATGGAAAAGATCTGCAGATGAAGGCTTTTGGCGGATCCAAGGCAATCGGTGTGAATCCAAACAGTAAGAATCCGCAGGTTGCAGTAGCACTTGCAGCATATCTTGGCGGTAAGGATGCGCAGGAAGCACATTATAAGATGAGAAATATTCTTCCTACCAATAAGGATATTGACGTTTCCACAGATGCGCTTGCAAAAGCGCAGGGAGATACCATGAATTTGGCATCCATCGTACAGCCCATTCTGCCTGAAATGGCTAATTACTGGACACCGGCACAGAGCATGGGTGAAGCACTTGTTGCAGGTGATATAACGCATGACAATGCTGCTGATAAGACAGATGCAATGAATACCGCTATGAACACATCTGCCGCACAGTGATCTGGAACAGATATACTCAAAACTGATGGCAGGACTGCAGAAATGCTGACTGTCTGACACGGCCGGGATGGCAAAAAAGTCCCGACCGTGTTTCTCTGAAAAAATAATAAATATGTGGTGTCTGCCGATGGGGCATTTGATCTTTGATATAATGAAGTATCGGCAGGGATCACAGATCGGAATATACACAGGAGAATAGCATAATGTACCGGCAGCCAGCCATACATTGCGCAGAAATGAGGAAATGATGGAAAAAAAAGAGAAGACGAAACATAAGAAAAACTTTTCGCCCTGTTCAATTGGAGGTGCCATCGTACATGGCGACTGGGCAACCAGATTGTCCATGGTCATCATGGGAGCAGGCACCATGTTCCACAGGCAGCTTGCCAAGGGACTGATCATTCTGGCACTTGAATGCGCTTATATTCTTTTTATGATAAAAAAAGGTGCGCACTGTCTGGCAATGCTGCCATCTCTTGGCGGGCAGGCGCAGACAAAAGTATGGAATGATGCAAAACAGATTTTTGAATATGCTGCCGGAGATAATTCACTGCTGATATTGCTCTACGGGGTTGCAACAGTCTGTATAACAGCCGGATTTGTGATTTTATGGGTTATTCAGATGAAACAGTCCTATGCAAGACAGTGCGAGATAGCAGAAGGAAGACCGGTTAAGACTTTTCGGGAGGATTTGCATTCACTCAAAGATAATAATCTGCATCTGACACTGATGCTGTTTCCTCTGATCGGAATCATACTGTTTAATATTGTACCATTGATATTTATGATCAGTATGGCATTTACCAGTTATTCCAAGGAAAATGGACATCTGGTCCTATTTGACTGGGTCGGGTTTTCCAATTTTGCAAGAGTACTGAGCCTGAAAAACAATATCGGACGACAGTTCTGGTCTGTTCTGGAATGGACCATTGTATGGGCTATCCTTGCAACTTTCATGAATTATATTCTGGGGATGATCCTTGCTATGATCATCAATCGGAAGCAGACGCATTGGAAAGGCCTATGGAGATTCTGCTTTGTTCTGTCCATAGCAGTACCGCAGTTTGTTTCGCTTTTGATCATGCATACCATGCTGCAGCCGCAGGGAGCAATTAATGTAATTCTACAGAATCTGGGAATCATTGATACCCCGCTTCCTTTTTTACAGAATGCGTTTTGGGCAAGAGTAACCATCATTGTGATCAATCTCTGGATCGGAATTCCCTATACCATGCTGCAGGTAACGGGTATTCTGCAGAATATTCCGTCTGATCTTTATGAGGCTGCAAGGGTAGATGGTGCAGGCCCTGCAACGATTTTCTTTAAAATCACACTGCCTTACATGCTGTTCGTGACCACACCATATCTGATCACACAGTTTACGGGAAATATTAACAATTTCAATGTAATATATCTGTTGTCTTCCGGTGGACCGACAAAAGTCGGAGATACAGCAGGACAGACTGACCTTCTGGTTACATGGCTGTATAAGCTGACAGTAGATCAGCAGTATTATAATCTGGGTTCTGTAATCGGTATATTTACGTTTATTATTCTGGCAGTAATTGCACTGGTTACCTACAGAAATTCCGGATCCTATAAGAATGAGGAGGAATTCATGTGATGAATAATAAGGACTCTCAGACTGCCAAAATCAGAAAAACAATCGTAAATGTGCTGGTACATATTTTTCTTGCAATCCTTTCCTTTATCTGGGTTCTTCCGATCTTCTGGATTATCCTGACAAGCTTTCGGGGAGAGCAGGGATCTTATGTAAATACCTTTTTCCCCAAAACATATACATTTGGAAATTATATCAAACTGTTTACGGACAGAAATGTACTGAATTTTCCGCGGATGTTTATGAATACATTGATCATAGCTGTTTTTTCCTGTATCGTATCCACATTTTTTGTACTGGCGGTATCCTATTGTATGTCAAGACTGCGGTTTAAACTCCGGAAACCCTATATGAATATGGCAATGATTCTGACATTGTTTCCCAGCATCATGTCAATGGTTGCAGTATATTATATTCTGAAAGCACTTGGGCTTTCAGAAGGCGCAATGATCCGTGTGGCACTTGTAATGGTGTATTCAGGCGGTGCCGGACTTGTATTTTATATTGCAAAAGGTTTTTTTGATACGATTCCGAAATCACTGGATGAAGCAGCGCTTCTGGACGGCGCAAATAAATGGCAGATATTTACCAAAGTTACGATTCCGTTGAGTAAACCCATCATTATCTATACGGTTATGACAGCGTTTATCGGACCGTGGGTCGATTTCATATTTGCAAAGGTCATCTGCAGGGCAAATGCAAAGTACTTTACTGTGGCAATCGGTCTGTGGAATATGCTGCAGAAAGAATATATTCATCAGTGGTACACCTGCTTCGCTGCAGGAGCTGTCTGCGTGTCGATTCCGATTGCAATTCTGTTTGTCTATATGCAGCAGTTTTATGTCGAAGGAATGTCCGGAGCGGTAAAGGGCTGATGAACAGAATATATAGAATAACAGCGGCTGCAGTTCTGGCTGCGCTCATTCTGGGATTATCCGGGTGCAGTGCAGCAGGGGTGCAGCCGTCTGCACAGGTGGGGGATGCAGGAAGCGCTGACACAGCAGGTGCTGCAAATGCAGGAATCTCCGTAAAAGCACAGACACTGACCACACAGATGAATGAAATAAATGATACAAAACCGCTTTCTGCAAAAGATGACAAATACAGAACGACATATGAAGTTTTTTTATATTCTTACTACGATAGCAACGGAGATGGTATCGGGGATATAAAAGGACTGATTCAAAAACTGGATTATATTAATGATGGAAATGATCAGACAGGAGACGATCTGGGATGCAATGAGATCTGGCTGATGCCGGTCTGCCCTTCACCAACCTATCATAAATATGATGTCACGGATTATGAGAGCATTGATCCGCAGTATGGGACATTAGATGATTTCAGGCTTCTTGCGGCAAAATGCCATCAGAGAGGCATCAGACTGATCACGGATATGGTTATGAATCATACTTCCAGCGAGCATCCCTGGTTTAAACAGGCAGTCAGCTATCTGCAAAAACTTCCGGAAGGTCAGGAGCCCTCTGAAAAAGATTGCCCATATGTAAAGTATTACAATTTTTCCAGAAAGAAATCGGAAGGTTACGAGCCGCTGAAAGGAACAAACTGGTATTATGAAGCACGTTTCTGGTCCGGGATGCCGGATCTGAATCTGGATAATCCGGCAGTCCGGAAGAAGTTCGAAGAAATCGCTGAATTCTGGCTTGCAGAAGGAGCAGACGGCTTTCGAATGGATGCGACGACCTCATATTATACCGGGCAGGATACGAAAAACATAAAGGCTCTCACATGGTTTGCTGATATGGTAAAGAAAATTGATCCGGATGCCTATATTGTGGGTGAAGCCTGGACTGATCAGGCAGCATATGCGGCTTACTATAAAAGTGGAATTGACAGTCTGTTTGACTTTGCATTTTCAGGCAGTACCGGGATCATAGCCAATACAATAAAGAAAAGTATACCGGCAAAAAGCTATGCTGAGGCAATGGTCAAGGAGCAGAAGCTTTATGCCTCTTACAATGAAAATTATGTGAATGCACCTTTTTATACCAATCATGATATGGCAAGAAGTGCGGGGTATTATGCCGGAGATGATGCACAAAGTAAAGTCAAACTTGCCGGCGCGCTTAATCTTCTGATGAGCGGCAACGCGTTTGTCTATTACGGAGAAGAGCTTGGCATGAAAGGCTCAGGGAAGGATGAAAATAAACGTGCACCGATGTACTGGTCAGAAAACACTGCAGAAACAGGTATGTGCAAAGGCCCTGCCAATATGGATGCCATCAAAATGCTTTATGGAAGCTATGAAGAACAGGACAAAGACCCGTTATCTGTTTACCAGTATTACAGGCAGGTAATCAGACTGCGCAATATCTATCCGGTTATTGCAAACGGGAAAGTGCAGATGGCAGATGACATAAGCGGACAGGATATCTGTGCATTTATCAAAAATGCGAAGCTGCAAAAAAGTGATGATGAGAATTCTCTTCTGATCGTGATCAATACATCTGCAGAGAGCAAAATGGTTGATCTGTCAGAGCATAAAGAATACTGCATGCTTGGCGGCGTACTGACGGTATCACGGGAGAAGGTTATATTAAAAGGAAACAATCTGACTCTGCCAGCATATGGGATTGCAGTTTTGACAGGTCAGACGGATGCGAAATGAGGAAGAATTGAAAAAATATTTTCAAAATTATGTTTTTGACTTGTATGGGACACTGATCGATATTCATACGGATGAAAACAATTTGCTTTTCTGGACAAAAATGGCAGCATTGCTTTCCTGTTATGGAGCAGACTATACTCCGGAACAGATGCAGCAGAAGTATTTTGATCTGGTACATCAACAGGAACGGAAGCTTGCTTTTGAAAAAAAACTGAATTTTCCGGAAATAAGGATTGAATATGTTTTTGCAAAACTTATAAAGCAGGCACCGAAATATCATGAAACAAGAGAACAGATCACAAATTGTCAGGAGGAGGAGATTGCAGAAGGAGAATGGGTGAGGATGTTTTCTCATGTATTTCGAACCTTATCCAGAACAAAACTGGCGATATATCCACATACAGCAGCTACACTGGAAGAATTGCGCAGGAATGGAAGTCATATATTTTTGTTGTCCAATGCACAAAAGCAGTTTACAGATGCGGAGATAGAAATTACGGGTATCAGAAAATATATGGAAGCAGTTTATATTTCTTCGGATATGGGAATGAAAAAGCCACAACCTGAATTTTTGCAGCAGCTTTTGGAAGAACAGAAGTTAAATCCTTCGGAAACGGTCATGGTAGGAAATGACTTTCAAAGTGATATCGGCAGTGCGGCAGCATGTGGGATACATGGCATTTTCCTAAATACAGATAAACTCAGCAGTACCGAAATGCGGGCACGCATTTCCAGATTGCCGTTAAAACCGGATGGCAGCAGATGCAGACCGGATATTATTGCATCCGGTGACATACAGGAATTATTGTGTATGGCTGAAATGGCAAAATGAGCGGTAAGTGTATAACAGCCAAATAAAAATCTTCACACAGAAACTGTCTGCGTGAAGATTTTTTTGTATGCAAAGATCACAGATTGATCCTTGACAGATTAATATATCATGATCAGTAGAATTACCAGGTTTCATCTTTTTTATGGTTGGAAAGCGGACGGAAAATAGTCATACGGCCAAGCCATCCAAAAATCCGTACAAAGAAGATGCCGATCAGAATACCGATACTGTCAATCATAACATCCCGTTTGGCAGGCGTTCGCCCGGAGATAAAGGACTGGTGAAATTCATCCAGTGACGCGTATCCGACACAAAACACACCGGCGATTAGTACAAGTGCAATTCCGCGTACCCCATATACGTAGAGCGGAAAGGCAACAGAGACAGCCAGAAGAAAATATTCGGTAATGTGTGCCGCTTTGCGGATATAGAACTGTGTTGATTCGGAGTAGTGTGCAATCTGTGCATTACTCCACCCAAGATCCAGCTCATTATTTGCAAAAGAATAGATTCGGATGCCGGTGTCGTAGCTGAGCTGCCCGCTTTCATTTCCGGATTGAGAAGAAAATGAAAAAATCAGGCACATCATAATGATGGCAGGTACAAAAGATAATGGTTTTAAAATAAAGCGTAAGGTTTGTTTGATAAATAAAAGTATATATTTCATAGAAAGAAGTATACAGCAAAAATAAAGACAAAAAGTGAAGAAAATGTGAAAGAAATTCTTGCTGCAATCTTAAGTTTTGTTCCGGATAAAAAACATTTCAAACCCAAATACCAGATGATCAGGTTGAGATGCTTTCCTGCGGCACAGGATTGTGAAGGTGACACTATGAAAAGGCGGATTTTAAAATTCATTTTTTTGTAAATCATCTCTGTACATTTCAAATGCGAGTTGCTATAATATGTCAGAAGTCTAGAGTCTATATTTATGTCTGGCGCCCGGAATCAGGCAGGAAGCGTGTTTGTATGAGCTTGGAAAATGACAGCAATGTCAATGAAAACAGCATAGCAGATGTCGTCAGAAGATATCGCGGGGATGTCGAGAAGCTGACACCATATCTTCCCTGGCTTGAGGCACATACTACCGAGCAGGTAGCCGAAAACTACGGGAGTGAGCAGTTGTCGCATTCTGTTTCATTTCCGGTATATGATTCAACACTTCTTGCATTTGTAAAACAGGCACAGCAGACCAATCTGCTGGATCGTAATTATGTATATGTTTATACGCAGAACAGAATTAAAAATGCGCAGGATGAGCTTCGGTTCATTCAGAGAGCGCAGATTATGGATATGGCGGCTCTGGCAGGAATTCTGTCAAAGTATATCATGTCCGGTATGGTAAAAGGAACGGTATGGGCCGAAGGGGTCAATAACCGTGTTTTGTACAGCGTTGTCGCCAAAATGCAGGAACTGATAAAGTTCTGGGGATCAGAAAAAAACTGACCGGTATCGGCCGCAAAGGGGATACGAATGGGAGAGAAGTCTGCACAGAAGAGAAAATTTATCATCGATACCGCCCGTGGTGTATTTGCCGATAAGGGGTATAAGGCTGTAACGATGAAAGATGTTGTGGAAGCTTGCCAGATTAGCAGAGGCGGGCTTTATCTCTATTTCTCCAATACGGAAGATCTTTTTCTGGCAGTGCTGGAAGGTGAGAATGAAGACGATGATGATGAGGCAGTTGACCGGGCGCTGAAAAATGATGCATCTGCATCGGATATGCTGGCGCTTTTTATAAAAGAACAGAAAAAAGAAATTCTTCGAAAGAAGAATAATCTTACGGTTGCTTCTTATGAGTATTTTTCCGCACACAAAATATCGGGAAAACAGAACCCTCTTAAGAAACAGTTTGATGTGGCAGTCAGAATTGTAGAAAGACTGATTGAAACGGGGGCGGACAATGGTGAATTTTATTGTGAGGATCCGCTTGGCTGTGCACGTAATATGATGTATGTCATTGAAGGGCTGAAAATATCCAGCCGTACAATGGGAACAACGGAAGAAATGATTGACCGGGAACTGTTATATGTATTGCAGGGACTGGTGCCGGAAGAATAGCATATTAATTTGTAAAGAAAAGGTGCTTCGAGATTTTACTTGGAGCACCCTTTTTCTAAATAGAAAGAGCGCAGAAGTAGCTTTTTCCATGCGAGATTGCAGACAATCTCGGTATACAATTCGGTTTGTACCGTGGTAAAGAGGAGAGGAGCATTATGGTAAAAAGAATCTATGTAGAAAAAAAGAAACCATTTGCAGGCAGAGCAAAGGAACTGAAGGAAGAGATTGCAGGTTATCTCGGAATT
>JAGOGF010000049.1 GCA_017996845.1 Butyrivibrio sp. | reverse complement strand
TTGTAAAAACAGATAAGCATGAAGATAAAAAATTGGCAGTCAGACAGATGGAACATTTAATCTGTGTGTCAGTCGGAATTTATCATTTCATGCTATTTTTGATTTTTTGGAAATATGCAGTTTGGATAATGGTTGCTGTAAATATAGGCAGCATGATTTCTTATACCTTTGCCTATATGTGTGTTTCAAAAGAAAGGTATAACTTCTTTTTTCACATTGTCTACACTGAGATTCTGGTGCACATGATTCTGGCTATTATCATGGTCGGCGGAGAATGCGGATTTGAGCTTTATGGATTTGCTATTTTACCGCTTGTGTATTACAACTTTTATGCCTGCCTGGAAGTAAAAGGGGAGAATCAGGCTATTAAACGCAGAGTACTGGCATTATTGGCGGTCGGGGTCAGTATCGGAATAAAGATTGCCAGTGGCTTTTATGAGCCGGTCTATACATTTGGAAATGGACAGGTGCATTATGCCATGTATCTGCTTAACCTGTCATTGATAGCAGTTTCCGTTATGGTGATTCAGAGTATTTATATTTCGCAGATCCTGAATATGAGAGAAGCATTGATGGAAAAAAACAGTATGTTGGACAGCCTTGCCAGAACGGACGAACTGACAGGACTCAATAATCGCAGAGCGGTAATGGAATTCATTAATCTTCCGATTGAAAAAACGGGAAGATATTCAGTGATTATGGCAGATATTGATGATTTTAAGAAAATCAATGATACATATGGCCACGATGAGGGAGATAACGTGCTGGTAAATCTTGCAGAAATTTTTAGAGAGAATGTCAGAAACAGTGATATTGTCTGCAGGTGGGGAGGCGAAGAAATATTGGTTATCTTGATGAAATGTTCGTTGGACGATGCACAGAGAATAGCAGAAAAGATTCGGAATGCAATCAATTCAGAGAATTTGATTCAAATAGATGGTACAGGTGTAAAAGTGACAATGACATTTGGGATAGCGTATGCGGATCATAGGGGAGGACAAGATATAATCAAAGCCGCGGATCATAATCTGTATCAGGGAAAAAATAATGGAAAGAACTGTGTTGTTGCTGAATCAGAATAAAAAAACAGGATAAAGAAAACGGTTGGAAAAACAGTCGTAGTGTGAGGTGAATAATGAAACAGCTTAAGGGAAAAGAACTTCTGAATGATCCATTTCTGAACAAAGGGACTGCATTTACGTATAAAGAACGAAAAACATATGAATTAACAGGACTCCTGCCGACGGTTGTCAGAACATTGGAAGAGCAGGTTCGGATCGAATATGAAAAAGTCAGTCAGTATGAAACGGATTATGAAAAAAATAAATATCTGATGCAGATATATAATATGAATCGCATTTTATATTATCGTCTGGTAGAAGATCATCTGGTGGAACTGATGCCGATTATCTATACGCCAACGATTGCAGACGCAGTCATGAATTTCTCACATGATTATGAGAGACCCAATGAAGCTGTTTATCTGGATACAGATCATCCGGAAGATATCAGAGAGGCGCTTCAGAATGGTGCAGAAGGGCTTGATCATATTGATCTGATGGTTATAACAGATGGAGAAGGAGTTTTGGGAATAGGAGACTGGGGAATCGAAGGGGTGATGATTTCTGTCGGGAAGCTGGCAGTATATACGGTTGCCGGAGGCATGAATCCTGAAAGAGTTCTTCCGGTTATTGTGGATAATGGGACGAATAGAGAAGAATTATTAAGAGATGCGGATTATATTGGGAAAAAGAGTATTAGAAAAACCGGAGAAGAGTATTATTTTTTCATTGAAAAACTGGTTCAGGAAGCAGAAAAGCTTTTTCCCGGTGTATTGTTTCACTGGGAAGATTTTGGGAGAGGAAATGCTGGCATAATTCTGGAAAAATACCGAAACAGAATATGTACCTTTAATGATGATATTCAGGGGACGGGCGTTATGATGAGTGCGGCTATGAATGCGGTCGCAAAGGTTACCGGAACCCCTGTAACAGAACACCGCTATGTGATATTTGGAGGAGGTACGGCAGGGTGTGGGGTTGCAGACCAGATCCTTTTGGAAATGATGCTTCAGGGAATGCCACGGGAAGAAGCGATCAAACATTTTTACCTGGTAGACAGATATGGGCTTGTTACAGATAACATGGAAGGGTTGACTGCCGGGCAGGGAAAATTTGCACGTATGGAATCAGAATTCCCGCTTCCGTTGACTGAACTTGCAGATATTATTGAAGCGGTCAGGCCAAGTGTGCTGATCGGAACTTCCGGGCAGTCGGGGAAATTTACGGAAACGGTTGTAAGAAAAATGGCAGAATATAATGAAAACCCTGCAATCCTTCCCATTTCTAATCCGACAAAGCTTTGCGAGGCGAGGGCAGAAGATGTGATTTGTTGGAGTGATGGCAGGGCACTTGTTGTAACGGGAAGTCCATCACAGCCGGTTACATACAAGGGAACAACATATGTGATCGGGCAGGCAAATAATGCGCTTTTATACCCGGGACTTGGGCTTGGAATTGTGGTAGCAAAAGCCAAAACGGTAACAGATGGCATGTTGAGTGCAGCTGCACATGGAATTGTGTCTCTTCAGGATCTTTCCAAACCCGGCGCGCCAATCCTGCCACCGGTCAAATATGTCAGAGAAGCCAGCAGACTGGTGGCAAAAGCGGTGGTTAAGGCAGCGCTGCAAGACGGTGTTGCGAATGCGGAAATTGCGGATGCGGACATAGATTTTGCTGTTGAAGCAGCGATATGGACACCTGCATACAAATAAGGTTTGATCTGGCAGATTGCAAAATGCAGAAGAAGTTACCTTAAATATTATTTGAATAAAAACACAGGAGTTATCCCAAAAAGTGGATAACTCCTGTGTTTTTGATGATCCTTGTGTATAAAATGAAAAAAACTTTTTATAAGAAAAACTTGGGTTGCAATACGATATCAATTTGCCTGGATATTTACTGCATGCAGGTAGGAATCGGATCCTCCGGCAAAGGTTACCTGAACGGTTTCACCTACAACAAGAATACAGCCATTCATACTGGTATTGCCATCAAGCCGAATCTGCATGGTTCCACCGCTTGTAGAAAGATACAGCAGCTGAGAAGAAGTGTCCGTGGTGACAGTTCCAGTCACTGTTGTGGTTTTTGCGGTATTAACTGTTGCCTGCACAGAAGAACTGATGGTATTGTCAATAATTCTGCCGGCATGCATAACTGCATCAGAACCACGGTAGCAAGCAACGGAAATAGACTGACCTGGAATCAGTGTTTTACATTCACTTAAATCGGTACTGCTGTCAATTTTAATCTCCATAAGCCCTGAACTGGTGGAGAAATAAAGGTAACTGGCGGTCGTGTTTGCAGCTACTGTGCCTGTAATATTTGGCATGGTAACACCATTTATAATAGCAGTTGTGCTGCTGGAAGGTGATACACTATCTGCAATCTTAATTGCATGCATATAAGCATCAGAACCACGTCCACATGTTACGACCAGCTTTTTTCCAAGCGTGACAACAGTACATCCGCTCATATCCGTATTGCTGTCAATTTTGATCTGCATTGTGCCTGCACTTGTAGAAAAATACATCAAATCGTCCGTTGTCCCTGTCAGAACAGTGCCTTCCACGGTAGCAGTGGAGCGTGTATCAACAGTTACATTGGAAGCAGCATCGGGACTTGCAATTTTTGATGCATGCATATAGGCATCACCACCCCGGTAGCAGGTTACAGAAACTTTTTTATCTGGCAGAAGGACTTTACAGTCACTGGTATCGGTATCGCTGTTTATTTTGATCTCCATAGTACCCCCTGTGGTGGACAGGTACATGAGAGTATCAGTAGTCCCGCTTTGAAGCGTTCCGGTAACGGTCGTGCTGCTTACGGCCTCGACAACCGGAATCTCACTGATGGTTCCTGCCATTGTAATAGCCAGACAAGCTGCGGCGCAGAATCCTGCTATTTTTGTTTTAATCATAATTACCTCCTCGTATCCTGTAACAATTACTAAATGTAGGTTATACATTTTATATTATACATCATACAGGGAGGTTTATCTATCCGGTGTGTACGGATAAATGAAACCCAAAACGAAGGATAAACGATAGAAGAAAAAGACAAGCAAAAGTAATATACTGATAAATAAGCAAATAATGAATGCGGACGGTATAAAATGAAAATTCTTTTTATTGGAAACAGTCATACCTATTGCAATGATATGCCGGAAATATTTCGGGGAATATGTGAAAAAAACGGGGTTGGCAAAGTTGAAACGGTTATGATTGCTACACCGGGGGTGGGGTTTGACTATCATGCACAGTCACCAGAAGCACTTTTCAATATCAGACATGGACATTATGATTGTGTGGTTTTGCAGCATCTGGCACATCCTATGGGTGATCATGCGCAGATGTTTGCAGGTGCTGATACATTGATCAAGGAAGTTATAAATGCTGGCGGAGAACCCTGCCTTTTCATGACCTGGACACAAAAAAATAATGAAGCCGGCCAGGAAGATATGGCAGAAATATATGAGGGAATGGGAAATGTTTATGGAGTAAAAGTTGCTCCGGTAGGACGCAGATGGTGGCAATATCAACATGAACATCCGGAAATAGAGCTATATGCACAGGATGGGGAGCATGCTTCTATGAATGGATCAGTTCTGACTGCGCAGGTTATATATGAGACGCTGTTTCTCTAAAATGATATAGAGTAGGAAATACTTTGTTTCGTTGCGGTACGTCTCTTTCTTTATATTAAAGGCAATGCTATACTGTATATAATTAGAATTCAGACAGTTACTTGTTCAAAAAACGTTTTTAGAAGCCTTTAAATCGCAGAAAATACGGTTTATGCACTGGATAAAAGGATGCATAGTTATTACATGCTAACGTATGTTCTGCAACAACAAACACTTAAAGGAGGAATTAAAAATGGCATGGAAGGACAGCTTTAATAATTTAGCATCAAAAACAAAAGATCTGACAGAGATTACGAGAATCAATCTGGAGATCAGCTCTTATGAATCCAAAGTCAGAGAGAGTTATGAGAAGCTGGGACAGTATGTGATGGAACATCCGGAACTGATCAGCGCGCAAGAGGAAACAGTAGAAGTATTCAGAAAAGAGTATGAAGAATACAGTGAGAAAATAAAAGCAGATAAGGAAAAAATTCGTGACATAAAAAATGTGGATGTATGTCCAAACTGCGGAGAAGAAATTGCGCGTGATATTCAATATTGCCCTAAGTGCGGGCAGCAGATTGTTCATGTTGAACCAGCGGAACCGGATAAGAAAGTATGTCCGAAATGCGGTGCAGATCTTGCGGAAGGTGCAATGTTCTGTGGCAGTTGTGGTTATAAGGTAGTACAGGATGTAGTAGATCAGGAGCAGAAATAAAATGAGTCTCAGTGAAGAACAGAAAGAGGACCTGAGAATACAGAAAACCAGAAAAAAGCTGAAAGGAGCCCTTACCAGGCTCCTTTCTGAGTGTGTGTTTTCTGATATTTCTGTCAGGCAGATATGTCAGGCGGCGGGAATTACGACAATTACCTTTTATACCTATTATTCTGACAAATATGCGCTGGCCAAGGAGCTGTATCGGGAAGTAGCAGTATCTGTAAAACAGGAATTTCAAAAGCGCGAGAAGGAAAATAATAAAAATGGAGATCTGCTCGAGAGCTGCTGTAATATTCTCGAGTGTCTGATCAGCCTTTTTGGTAAAGAAAATTCTCCATTGGCGCGTGTGTATATAAAAAATGGCTTATACCTTTATCAGGCACTTTCTGATATTATTATGAAAGAAATCAGCGAATTTTTTCAAAAAAATAACTTGAAGACAATTTATTCGCTGAATATGGTATCAGCATTTTTCTGCAATGGCATATGGGGATACTTTGCAGAAGGAAAAAAGGAAGGAAAGCCAATTGAGCAGGTCAGAAAAGAGGCCAGAGAATTTCTGTGCACAATATTGCAAAGCGATTTTTTTGAAAACAGAGGATAAGATCATACGGAGCAGAAAAATTGCATTTGTACTGAATCTGATTCTTTTTGTACTGGAACTATCTTTCATAACGGATGTTGTGGCAAAAGAAGGTTGGGAAATATTTGTATATTATACAGAAGACAGCAATTTGCTTACATTGTTTGTTTCAACAGCCTATTTGTTTGTTTCAATTATAACGATGCGTAAGAAAGAAAAACTGCCAGAATGGATTTATCTTTCCCGCTATGTAGCAACTTGCTGCCTGACACTTACATTTATTGTAGTTGTGACAGTACTTGCGCCTATGGTGGGAGCGGGAGGATATACTAAACTGCTGTTATCCGGACACAATCTTGGATTCCATCTCCTTGCGCCTGTGATTTCTTTCATCTCTTTCGTTTTTTTTGAAAAAGAAGATGGAACATTATGTCTTTTTGCAGCACTTGTTCCAACCGCAGTTTATGCAATATTTTCATTTATGTGGAATATTTTGCGGTTATACGAAGGCCCATATCCGTTTCTGATGGTATACAGACAATCATTTATGATTTCATTATTATGGATATTCGTACTATTGGGAATAAATCTATTGATCGCTTTTGGACTGAAGAAAATATGGTGTGGAATTCGTCACTGATGAAACTGGAATAAAGTAATTTTGTGAGGCACGTATGGAGCAGATGTCATTTTTTAATAATATGGTTCCACAACCGCTTGCGGCAAGACTTCGACCAAAGTCATTGGATGAATTTGCAGGTCAGAAGCATCTTCTGGGAGAAGGCAAAGTGCTTAGAAAACTGATTGAAAGCGATCAGATCTCATCCATGATATTCTGGGGACCGCCAGGCGTAGGAAAAACAACGCTGGCACAGATTATTGCTACAACGACAAAAGCGTCTTTTATTGATTTTTCGGCGGTATCAAGTGGCATTAAGGAAATTCGAACGGTTATGAAGGAAGCGGAAGACAACCGGATTTATGGTACCAGAACGATTGTCTTTGTAGATGAAATCCATCGTTTCAATAAGGCGCAGCAGGATGCATTTCTGCCTTTTGTGGAAAAAGGAAGCATCATTTTGATTGGTGCAACAACAGAAAACCCATCGTTTGAGATCAATAGTGCTCTTTTGTCAAGATGTAAGGTATTTGTCCTGCAGGCGCTTACAACACAGGATCTGATTGGACTTTTGCATAATGCAATAAAGAATCCGCATGGTTTTGGCAATCAACGAATCTGCATATCGGAAGAGATGTTGGAAATGATTGCTGTTTTTGCAAATGGGGATGCCAGAAGTGCCCTTTCAACATTGGAAATGGTTGTTTTGAACGGAGAAATTCAGGTTGACGGAACAATAAATGTAGCAAAAGAAACATTGGAACAGTGCATTTCCAGAAAGTCTCTGTTATATGACAGGAATGGAGAAGAACACTACAATTTGATTTCAGCGTTACATAAGTCCATGCGGAATTCAGATCCGGATGCTGCAGTATATTGGCTTGCCAGAATGTTGGAAGCAGGAGAAGATCCTCTTTATGTGGCAAGAAGGGTTACCAGGTTTGCAGCGGAAGATATTGGTCTTGCAGACATACAGGCACTTACCATTGCGGTAGCTGCTTATCAGGCATGTCATCTGATCGGGATGCCGGAGTGTACGGTACATCTGACAGAAGCTGTGGTCTATATGTCCCTTGCACCCAAATCAAATGCATTGTATACCGCATATGGTGAAGCCAGAGAGGATGCGCTTGCGCAATTGGCAGAACCGGTTCCTCTTGTGATCCGCAATGCCCCTACTGGTCTGATGAAAGATTTAAATTACGGTAAAAATTATCAGTATGCACATGATACACAGGATAAGCTGACAAATATGCAGTGTCTTCCCGATTCGCTCAAGGAAAAGACTTATTACAGGCCTACGAAACAAGGCAGCGAAGTTCAGTTTGGAGAAAGACTTGAGAAGATAAAAGAGTGGAAGAAAATGCATCAAAAGGCGGACTTTTCTGATCAATAATATGGCTGGGGATAAAACAAAAATGAAAATATATGCAATGACGCATAAAAAATGCCAGATGCCCTCTGATTCACTATACGTTCCCATGCAGGTGGGGAGAGCCATACAGGAACCATTGGGGTATATGGGGGATGATACCGGAGAAAATATTTCAGCCCAAAATCCCTTTTATAGTGAGTTGACCGGGATGTACTGGTTATGGAAAAATGATCAGGCAGATGATTATATCGGAATGTGTCATTACAGACGTTTTTTGATCGATGAGAACGGCAGGCTGTTGAAAGAAGGGCAGATCAGACAAATATTGGAAAATTATGATTTGATTACGACAAAGCAGATTCAGCTTAATTGTACCTATTACGATGGATTCGCGGTTGATCATAATCAAAAGGATATGGATATTGTTGCAGAGATAATCAGAAAGACAGAACCGCGCTATTATGAAACATTTCTGAAAACCGTGCATGACACAAAAACTTATTTCGGGAATATGTTGATTACTTCAAAAAAAAATTTTGATGCTTATGCGGCCTGGCTCTTTGGGATCTTTTCCAAAGCGGAGCAGCAGATTGATATGAATGGATATGATGGGTATCAGAAGAGATTGTATGGATTTATTTCTGAAATTCTTCTACTGGTCTGGTTAAAAGTGAATCGGTTAAAAGTTTATGAATGCAAAGTTGGAATGATTGGAGAAAAAAAAGAAACCAGAGAAATGGAAGAACGGCTTGTACAATATTTCAGAGAGAAAGACATTCAGGGAGCGAAGCAATACTTTCTCAACTGCCTGGCGGTTCGTCCGGACGTCCTGATGGAAGCATCTGATGTATACGGAGATCTGAAAGCGGCAATGCAGGTGATTGCAACTGCGGAATATGAGATGGATGCGCAGGGCAGCTGTATTTTGGATCAATGCAGTGATTTTCAAACACTTACAGAAATGTTTAAAGAACTGGATGCGGTAATGGAGAGACAGGCAAGCGGGGTTCCAAGACCTGAGGATGATACTTTTTTGGAGCAACAGAGATTCAGCCCGGAAGCAATCATGATTGCCCGGAAGATAGCGGAAAAAATGTGAGGGATTGACAAAATATAATAATACGCATAAAATCTGTTCTTATAAAGATTGCACACAATTTAATTAGAATAAACATATTAAATGATATGGAGCAGATAAAATGGGAAAATATGATAGCTTGAAACTTGAAAATCAGTTATGTTTTCCGCTTTATGCGGTTTCCAGAGAGATCGTAAAAAAATATAAACCTTTTTTGGATAAACTGGACCTTACCTATACACAGTACATTACGATGATGGTTTTGTGGGAATATGGGCAGATGAACGTTAAAGAATTAGGAGAACATCTCTATCTTGACTCAGGGACCCTTACCCCTGTACTTAAAAAGCTGGAACAGAAAGGATGGGTAGAACGGGCAAGAGACAGGATGGATGAACGCGTTCTTATGGTTACACTGACTCCGCAAGGAAGAAAGCTGCAGGAGCAGGCAGCTGAAGTTCCGGCACAGATCGGAGCATGTATCAGAATTGAAGAAAAAGAGGCAATACAGCTTTATCATACTTTATATCGCATTCTGAATGGCATTACAGGAGATTGATCAGACAGTATAATATTTTATTGCGGATGTGACCCGATCCAGGAAACAATCAGCTGAACAGTCATATCAAGCTGATTGGAATTTGATACAGCAGGGGTTCCGTCTCCCTTTTGCAGGCCATACATACCAAAGTAGGAATGAATGCCTCCCGGGATGATCTTTTCAGTAAGATCATCAGGGAGATTTTTTTTGTTTACTTGATATTTATTCATATTCAGGACATGATCTTCAGAACCGTAAACAGATAATACGGATATATTCGAATCATGCAAATCGCTTGCAGAATAGGAGGCCAGTAAGATTAATCCGTCAAAAGCATCAGAATGTGCAGAGAGATATTGTGCAGCCATGGATCCACCAAGAGAATGGCCGCCAATATACCATTTGGATATCTGTGGATAACGTTTTTGAATTCCATCCGCGCGATCAATACCAAAAACAGCAAGATTCAGAGGCATTCTGGGCATTACACACAAAATACCGGCTTGCGCACACTTATATAAAAGAGGCGCATATGCTTCACAGGCAACTTTTCCACCTGGATAGAAAATGAATCCGGCAACAGGGTTTTCCGGAAGAAAAGAAATATATCCATTCTGCTCAGTTATATGAATCTGATTATCTGTCTGCGTCAGATATTGCTGTGCTTCAGAGGAAGCATGGTAATAGTCAGAAGTATAGATTAGTACAAGAGAAGCCAGTACAGCTAAAATGATACCCAAAGTCAGAGTGATTCTTTTCATATATTTTTTCATCAGTTGCAAACACCTCTCATATGTTTTTATATCATCATATTATGGCCTGATCATCATTTTTGTAAAGCAGGATTGCCGGATAACTGGAACAATAGAAAAAAATTGATGTGGTATTTGAAACCGGAACATATTCCTGCTACAATTTTCTTGGTTTAGAATCGAAAAAAGTGAAATACAGAGGGGTTAGGATAAGATGAAAAGAATTGTTACGATGCAGGATATATCCTGTATTGGGAAATGTTCACTTACGGTTGCGCTTCCAATTATATCTGCAATGGGAATTGAAACAGCCGTTATTCCGACAGCAGTGCTTTCGACGCATACAGGATTTTCTGATTTTACATTCAGAGATCTTACGGAAGATATACCAAAAATTATTGAACATTGGGTTAAAGAAGGATTTGAACTCGATGCCGTCTACAGCGGATATTTGGGATCGTTGAGGCAGATTGAACTGGTCAGAGAGCTTTTTTGCAGATTTCATCCGGTGCTGCGTTTTGTTGATCCGGCGATGGCGGATGATGGAAAACTATATACCGGGTTTGATCAGGAATTTGTTCAGGATATGGCAAGATTATGTGCAGACGCTGATGTAATGATCCCAAATATGACAGAAGCATGTCTGCTTTGCGGGAAGACTTATGAACCGGATGCCGATGAGACATTTATCCGCGAAATTCTGAAGGAGCTTGGAAAAAGAGGGACACATCGGGTAATTATGACAGGTGTGCATGCGGAACCTAATTTGCTTGGGGCGATGTGTTACGATTCGCAGGCAGATTCCTATATTTCATATTATAATGAAGAAATTCCAGCACATTTTCATGGAACAGGAGACATTTTTGCTAGCTGCATGACGGGTGCATTAGTAAGAAATGCTTCTGTTGAACAGGCATTGAAGCTTTCTGTTGATTATACACTGGAATGTATCAAAGCAACCATGCGAGAAGAAAAACACAACTGGTATGGTGTTAATTTTGAGCAAGCACTGCCTTTCCTGATAAAGAATATGCCATGATATCATGTTAAAACAAAGTAACGGGTTACATAAATCTGAAAGTGAGATATTGCATAATGAAATGATAAGAAAACAGTGGGTTGAAAGACTTTAGAAAAAATTCAGATGACAAAGTTTGAAATGTATGATATATAGTAAATAGATAATTAGTATAGAGATAAATATGAGCAAAACCGGAAAAATCCGGCGACGCAAAGCTATAGGGCCGGAAGTTCCAACGGGGCAGCCAGTTGCAAAAAGAGACAGCATCGGGGAAACGTTGAAATATTGTTTTCATAGATGCTTTTTTTCTCCCGAAAAATGGAAATGCGGCGGTTTTATGAACAGGGAGGTGCCAGATGAGAATAGGATCAGTAAATTCATATCAGAATAATTATCAGATCAGTCAAACAAAGCAGAATGAAAAGGAAACTGTAAAAGCGGGGCGTGAAGTGGCTTCTGGTAAGAAAATAAACAGCGCAGGGGATAATTCTTCTGCAATGGCAGTCTCACAGGAGATGCTGAAGCAGCTAAAGGCGTTACAGCAGTCAACAGACAATATTTCTGAAGGAACGAGTGTAACCAATATTACAGACAGTTCGATGAGCTCTATTGCTGATAATCTTCAGGATATCGAAGGTAATTCTGTACGTGCAATGAATGGAACACTATCAGACAGTGACAGAACGATGATCCAGCAGAGTATTAATGGTTCACTTGATACAATCAATTCTGTTGCACAGAACGCACAGTATAATGAGAAAAGTCTGCTTACCGGGTCGGCAGGAAACATTTCAATTGCGACTGCGGATGGTCAAATATCCATTTCAGGAAGTGATATGACAGCAGATGGTCTTGGTCTGAATGGATATAGCATAAAAGGTGGAACCGCTAATACGGACACGCTTTCCGGTGCATATGATAAGCTTGCCACAGCCAGAAGCATAAATGGTGCACAGAGTAATGTATTATCGTCTGCATATAATGGAACACAGAACGCCATACAGAATACAACAGCATCCTATAGCCAGCAGATGGATGCGGATATGACAAAAGCAATCAGCAGATACAAACAGTCCGCGGTCATGAATTCCGTCCAGGAAGCAATGCAGAAGAAGCAGATGGCAGCGGGATCTGTTATTTCGCAGATGGTATGATAGTATCTGAAGATTTTTTATAAAATATTCGTAGTTGTGATATCTGGGAACTGCCTGTCTTCAACTGATAATTAATCGGTTTGAGACAGGCAGTTTTTATGTGAGAAAGATTGAACTTTTAAGGTTAGGTTAAGATAAAACCTGATTATAATTAAGGAGTTTTTTGTATTCTTATTGTCAACAGGAGGATACGGAAAATGAAAAAAATCAGAAAAAAAATAAAAGTTTTTATACTGGTGCTTTTGGTTGGCATGGCTGCCATTCTTATTTTTTCTAAAATCAATCATGAAGTTAGAAAAGGTGCGGAAAAAAGAGAACTGGAAAGTGCAATACAGGGCCAATATGTGACAACAAATGAAGGAAAAATATTTCTCGGAATGATGGGAAAAAAAGAGGCAGATGAAACAATCGTATACATGCACGGACTTGGAAATAGTGATGCTATTGTAAGTACCGGACCAATGTTTCGAGAATTTGGCAATGAGTACAAAATTGTGGTTATGGACAGACCTGGCAATGGACTAAGCCAGGATACCAGGCAGGTTCAGTATATTGAATCAATTGTTCAGACATACAGGGAGACTTTAGCAGCTGTCGGGCAAAAGGCACCTTACATACTGCTTGCACATTCAATATCAGGAATATATGCTACTTATTGGGCACAGCAGTATCCGGAAGAAATAAAGGCTATCATCTATCTGGATGCAGACCCTGCAGAAAATTATGTCAGACATAAGGACGAAATTGAAAAAAGTATTTCGGCATCAAAAATAGAAAATTTTGTGGCAGAAACCGGACTACAGAGATTTTTAGCTTCAAAGGATAGTTTAATTGGAGAAAATTGTAATTATGTATATGATGAAAAGGAGGAAAGAGAACGATTGCTTTTGATGTATCAGAATACTTATTCTAAAGCAGCCAGTTCAGAAATGCAAAATGTATGTGCAAATGCTGAAAAGGTGGTATCCGGTCCGGAAATAAGCAAAATCCCCAAACTCTATATCTGCGTGAGCAAAGTATCAGGGCACTATTATAATGAGATATATGAGGCAGAACTGCAAAAACGCTTTGCTGCTGATAAAAATAAAATACAGGCTTATATAAAGGAACAGGATCAGATTGCAGATGAAAAAACAAAGGAAATGCTCCAATACGGTAATATAACAGTTACAGACCTATCGGGACCGCATTGTATTTATGAATATGCACCTGCGGAAGCAGCAGATAAAATAGTGAATTTTTTGGATAATAAATAAGAATATAATCGGAAACAAGATTATGCAAGAAAATAGCAAATGAGGTTTACAAGTATGTCGGATAAGAGAACAGTTTTGGTTGCTGATGATGAAAAAGAAATTCGCAGCCTGATCAGAATATATCTGGAAAAAGACGGTTATGAGGTTATGGAAGCTGCGGACGGCTTAAAAGTATTGGAACTTGCTAAATGCGCGGATATCCTTTTACTGGATATTATGATGCCCCATGCGGATGGGATAACGGTGCTGCAGCAGATTCGTGATATAAGCAATATTCCAATTATCATCATTTCTGCCAGGACAGCTTATTGTGACCGGATTCTGGGACTTGATTTGGGAGCGGATGATTATATTGTCAAACCATTTGATCCAATGGAGGTTTCGGCCAGGGTTGCAGCAAATTTAAGAAGGTTTTATAAGCTGGGAAGTCAGACAGAAAAGGATCAGATTTTGCAGGTTAAAGATCTGGAACTGGATAAAGATGCCTGTCTTCTGAGACAGAATAATGTGGAGATACCGCTTACTTCTGTTGAATTTCATATCATGAAGATGTTTATGGAACATCCGGGCAGAGTATTTACCAGACAGAATATTTATATGGCAGGATGGGAAGAAGAGCGGATAGTGGATGATAACAGCATTATGGTATGTATCAGTAAACTCAGAACAAAGCTGAATGATCCTGGCAGTAAATATATCAGTACGATACGGGGGCTTGGATATCGATTTGAAAAATAAAATACAGTTCAGAGTTTTAACATATATTATTCGCAGCTCCTTTTTGCTTCTTTTCTGTGAAATTTTTTGTCAGATTGTCATTTCCTTTATGCTTGCCCAATATCCTGATCAAAGCATCACAAATCAGTATTTTGATATTTCGCAAACTGTTTGGAATAGAAAAGGACAGCTCATACTTCATTATGAAGATTTATTTAGAATATTTTCTTTTGCATTGCTGCTGATTCCATATATATTATATTTATGGAAAATGATTCGGAAAACGGTAACGGATCCTTTACTGCTGATTACCAGGGAAATGTCTGAAATAGGTGAAAATGATCTGTCTGACAGATTGGATGTGCGTGTTGACTGTGAATTTCTGAAGTTGACAGAAGAATTTAATCACCTGATGAATCGGCTTGAAAAGGCGACCAAAGAGAGAGAAAGCATGGAAAATGAAAAAGCTCTCTTGCTAAGCGGAATGGCCCATGATCTGAAAACGCCTATTACCACGATACAGGGATATGCCCAGGCATTTAAAGATGGAGTAATTATAACGGATGAGCAAAAAGAAGAATATCTGAATGCTATATATATAAAAGCAAAACAGATGAATGAACTGATTAATGTACTATTTGAATATACCAGGTTGGGGACAAAAGAATATCGGCTGAATATTGAAGAATTTGATCTGAATGAATTGGTCAGAGAACAAATCGGTCTATTCTATACCGATTATGAAGAAAAAGGAATAATTTTTCAATTTGAACTACCGGAAAAACCAGTTATGATTGAGGGAGATCGATTACAGCTTGGAAGAGTTTTTTCTAACCTTTTATCAAATGGACTGAAGTATAATCATAAAGGTGATAAGGTACAAGTTGTGGTCAAATGTAATGAAAAAATTGAAATCAAAATAAAAGATACAGGAGAAATAATTTCTGATGAGATCAGAAATTATATTTTTGATCCTTTTGTAATGGGAGACTATGCCAGAAAATCAGGAAATGGCAATGGCCTTGGACTTTGTATTGCAGCAAAAATTATTGCTTTGCATCATGGTAATATCAGACTATGCGAGGATGCGGATTCGGAGTTCCGCAAAGCTTTTGTGATTGTTTTATAGTACTGACCGGAAAATCTGGATCATAAGAGACTGCCATCTTCTGCTTTTCTAAGCAGAAAGTGGCAGTTTTTATTTATTTCACCAGTTTAAAATGAAAACATCTGCAGGAATAAGGTACTGGCATCTTTTGAAAAATAAAATAATACAATAGAAAATTGATTTATATAGGAGCAGTGCTATAATTTTAAAATTGGGTTT
>JAGOGF010000170.1 GCA_017996845.1 Butyrivibrio sp. | reverse complement strand
TAATCTGTTCATCCTGGGTGAATTTGGTCCAGTTACTGTGATCATAATCCTGGCGAAGTGCACCGACAGGAAGCATATCAGCATCCGGCCAGTGTCCCGGACCTGCATGCGTACACCATTTCTCGGCACGTTCGAACATAGCCAGCAGAAGTGACCATTCATCCCAGAAATCGTCGGTGATACGCCACATATTTGCGTTCAGTTTCAGATGCTCAGCCTGTTCAAGCGGAGCGGGACCCGGAGAAAGGCTCAGTACGATATCACGTCCGCAGTTTCTGCATGCTTTCGAAATCAGTTCTATTTCACGACGGCAGTGCGGGTACTCTCTTGCAATGTCATCGACTTTGACGAAATCAACTCCCCAGGAAGCATAAAGCTGAAAGATGCTGTCATAATAGGCCTGCGCGCCGGCTTCAGCCTGTTTACATTTCAGGCCGTACATATCAGGATTCCAGACGCAGATCGAATTGGGATCGGCAACGCTGCGAGCGGTAAATTCTGAATTTAAAATCGGCAGATCTTTATGCGCTGCCATACGCGGCATACCGCGCATGATATGGATACCGAATTGCAGCCCCAGAGAGTGAATGTAGGCGGCAAGAGAAGTAAATCCCTTTCCGCCTACAGCACTTGGAAAGCGGTTCGTGGCAGGGAGAAGACGTCCGAATTCGTCCATGCACAGATCGGAAAAAGGATGATATTCATGTGTATCTGCAGTAGGCTGATACCATTCGATATCCACCACAACATATTCCCAACCGAATTGTTTCATGTTTGCAGCCATATAATCGGCATTTGCCTTTACCTGTTCTTCGGTAACTGCACTTCCGTAGCAGTCCCAGCTGTTCCATCCCATAGGCGGATTTTTTGCGATCATCATAATTCTCCATTTCCATGTATTTCGATTTTTGTTACGCACAAAAACGTATTATTATGTCATGTATTGTTTCAAGTGTAGTGGATTGACACAGAAGAAACAATAAACTATGCTATCAGCAAACTGAACAATTCTGCTTTATACAAAGAGGGGCCATATGCATATTATCGGAATCGGATATCATACCATGCACGGAAAGGATTTTGAAATCACAAGACCATGCGGATATGGAGAGTATTTGTTATTACTGATGGAAACACCGTCTTTTCACATATTGAATGCACAAAAACAGATATATTCTGCACAAAGTGTTATTTTGTATGATAGAACAACACCGCAGCATTATGGTGCAGCGGGAGACAATTATATTGATAACTGGATTCATTTTTCCATGGATCCGGAGGAACTTCTATGGTGGGAAAGAAATCATATCCAGTTTAGTTCCATGATCAGTCTGACAGATGCAGAACCACTTGCAGAACTGATCAGGCAGATGAGTCTGGAATTCTACTCAGCCGATTCTCTCAGAGACAGTACATTGAACCTGTATATGCAGATTTTATCCAATAAGGTCAGTGATTTGTCAGGCACAGGTGAGAATGGGATTTTGCGACCGTTATATGATCAGATGGTGCAGCTGCGTGCAGATATATATAACAGACCTGCATTACAGCGCAAAATTGCGAAGGAAGCAGAACGGCTGCTGATCAGTACTTCCTATCTGCAGCATATGTATAAAAGAATATTTGGAGTAACGCTTGTTAATGATGTGATTCACAGCAGAATTGATTACAGCTGCAAACTGCTGACCGGAACGGATTTTACGATACAGAAAATTGCGGAATCCTGTGGCTATGAATATGACGTATATTTCATGCGCCAGTTTAAGATGAAAATGGGGATGACACCACGGGAATATCGTAAAAAATATGCATATGGAACCCTGGTTTTCTGAAATTGTGATGGTGGTGGCAGATATGATAAAATGACATAGTATTCAATACGACATGATAGCGAAATGAATACTTCAAGATATTGACATATATGCCGCAGCGTGATAGCATATAAACACATTAAAAATATTTAATTAATAATATTTAATCTGTAAGCGGTGGAAAAGTGCGGACAGAGAGAAAGGTGTGGGTAGATGAGATCACTGCAGATTGGAGATAAAACAGCAAGAGTTGCGATGATTCAGGGTGGAATGGGAGTTGGTGTCAGCAGATCTTCTCTTGCAGGTGCGGTAGCGGCCGAAGGCGGAATCGGGATTATTTCGACCGCACAGATCGGATATGATGAGGAAGATTTTGCACAACATCCTGCTATGGCGAATCTGCGTGCGATCGAAAAACATATCAGAATAGCCAGAGAAAAGGTAAACGGCGGACTCATAGGTGTGAATGTCATGGTAGCCCTGAAGGATTATGCAGATCATGTCAGGACGGCAGTAAAGGCAGGAGCGGATGTCATTATAAGCGGAGCGGGGCTGCCGCTAGACCTTCCGGAGTATGTGGAAGGAAGTGATACCAAGATTGCGCCGATCGTATCTTCTCCGAAGGCTGCATCTGTCATTCTGCGTATGTGGGACAGAAAATATCACAGAACGGCAGATTTTGTGGTAATTGAAGGACCAAAAGCGGGCGGACATCTGGGATTTTCAGAGGAAGAACTGCAGGATATCAAGTCGCTGGACTATGATGCAGTGATACAGAAAATCATTCTGACCGTGCAGGAATTTGCACAGAAATTTCAGCGCAAGATACCGGTTATTGTCGCCGGAGGAATCTTTACGAGGGAAGATGTGCAGCATGCGTTTGCACTTGGTGCGGACGGGGTACAGGTTGCGTCCCGCTTTGTGGCAACCAGAGAGTGTGATGCCGACCAGCGGTACAAAGACTGTTATATAAATGGAACTGCCGGGCAGATCGAAATCATCAAAAGTCCGGTGGGAATGCCGGGACGGGCCCTTTACAATCATTTTCTGGAACAGGTGCAAGAGGGAAGTATACCGATCGGACGCTGTTACGGATGCCTGAAGAACTGTGATCCTGCGCATATTCCCTATTGCATTACGGATGCGCTGACACGTGCCGTGCAGGGAGATGTAGAGAACGGTTTGATCTTTTGCGGGGCAGAGGTAGGAAGAATCCATGAAATGACTACGGTAGCGGCACTGATGGAAGAATTGATGACAGAATAAGGATGGAAACGGATTTGGGGAGAAATGATACCCGAATCCGTTTTTTTGAATCAGTGGAGCTACTTGACGTCCCTTTTTTTTACGATTAAAATGAACGTGTTCATAAAAATATAGATGAGATGGAGAATCATGCCGAAACGGATAGAAAATCTGCAGGAGACAATTTTACAGATCAGCAGGAAAATCATGCTGGAAGAAGATTATTCTGCCCTGACGATCAGAAACGTTGCCAGAGAATGCGGCATTGCTGTCGGGACAGTATATAATTATTATGCGTCAAAAGACCTTCTTGCTGCTGCGGTTATTCTGGAGGACTGGAATGAGATGCTGGCTGCACTTGGGGAGAAATGTGAAAAAGCGCAGGATATGCGGGATGGGCTTACGACTATTTATGAAGATCTGAATCGTTTTAGTAAGCAATACCGGAAAGTGTGGGCAGGATATTCCTATGGACCGGGACAGCAGGAGACATATGCAGCAAGGCATAAGATGCTGATTCGTCAGATAGCAGCACATACCCACCAACTGACGCAGCGGTTTTCTGTGCATCAAAACGATGAGATGGATCTGTTTCTGACGGAAAATCTGATGTTGTGTACAGGGAGTTCAGAAATGTCTTTTGCAGCATTTCTTGAAATCGTGATGCGTGCAATGTGAATTTGTATGAAGAAGGATAAAAAGCAGTTATAGATAAAAATAATGACAGGGGGATTGTTGTAGCAAAATACAGCAGAAAGGAATATATGAAAATTGTACTGGCGGGCGCATACGGACATCTGGGAAGCGATATTTTCAGAGAACTTCTGGAACAGGGGCATGAAGTGGTTGCAGCGGATATTGTGGAGACAGAGCTGGGACTGATTGGAGACTATACATATAAAAAAATGGATGTGACAAGTCCTGCGGCGCTGAAAGGTTTATGTGATGGTGCAGATATTGTCATTACAACGGTTGGCCTGACAAAGACCTCGGCAACGCTGACCAATTACGAAATTGATTATCAGGGAAACCTGAATCTGCTGCGTGAGGCACAGGCAGCAGGGGTGAAAAAGTTTATCTATATTTCCGTTCTGCAGGCAGATCAGGCACCGGAGATTCCGATGCTGCATGCCAAATATCAGATGGAAGAAGAGATAAAAAAGAGCGGAATTCCTTATATCATTTACCGTCCGACCGGATATTTTTATGATATCATACATGTCTTCAGACCGATGGTGGAGAAGGGAACGGTCACACTTCTCGGCAAAAAGCCGGTCCGTGCAAATGTCATTGATACACCGGATTTTGCAGAATATATTGTCAGCCACCTGTCAGATCAGAATCTGACAGTACCGATCGGCGGAACGGAGACCTATACCTATGAGGAAATTGCCCGGATGTGCTTTGCGGCAGAAGGGAAAGATGCAGTCATCAGGCATGCGCCGGTCTGGTTGTTTGATTTGCTGATCTTCATCAATCATCTGAAGAAAAACGGGAAAGAGCCGATTATACGGTTCAGCAAATGGACACTCACACATTCTATGGTAGCGCAGGTACAATACGGAAAGCATAGCTTTGCCGAATACATTGCGAACAGTTTTGGAGAAGATGAATAGAAAAAGAAATAGAAATGAAAATGATCGGTTGTCAGAAAATGGAGAAAAATATGGGATGGAATAATCTTTTGATTCTTGGTCTGGTTGCTGCGTTTTTATGTATAGTGGGCTTTTACAGATATGTATATTTTATGTCAGTCGGATACGGGCTTGCAATTGCCGGAATCGGTACGGCGCTTATATTGATGTTTCCGACAGAAAGAAGTGTGGTCAGTATACTGTTGTGCGGACTGATGATTCTGTATGGGATTCGGTTGGCCGGATTTTTGATATACAGAGAA
>JAGOGF010000169.1 GCA_017996845.1 Butyrivibrio sp. | reverse complement strand
TGATACTGCAGTGCATCAATATCCTGAAATTCATCAATCATGATATATTCCAGACGTGCCTGCCACTTCGTTCTGATTTCCGCATTTTGTTCAAAAATGTAAAGAGAAAATTTGATCAGATCGTTATAATCCAGTCCAAAACATTTTTTCTCCTGATACAGATATCCGTAAAATATCATGTCCCTGGGGTCTGTCGCCTTCTCATATTTCTCATGCAGAACTTCCAGTGACATGGTAATCATATCCTTATAGTATTCCGGTTCAGCAAGCGTCTTACGAATTTCGATCATGTCGCGTGCCTTGGAAAATGTCATATTGCGCAGCGTCAGTCCGCGTTCCTCATATATCATTCCAAGCATGGCATCAATATCCGAGTTATCCAATACCAGAAAACTCTTGGGATATTGTACCGCATGGCTATCCTCCTGTAGTACGGACACACAAAAGCCATGAAAAGTGTTGATATATCCCGTATCATTATCACCAGTCAGATTATGAATCCTCTGGCGCATTTCATTTGCAGATTTGTTTGTAAACGTCACACATAGAATATTTCCGGGAAGAATTCCCAGTTCATTGACAAGATATGCAAAGCGTCTTGATAGTGCACGTGTTTTACCGGATCCTGCGCCTGCAATGACTCTGACAAAACCTTCCGTCGTTGTGACAGCCTCCATCTGTGCTTCATTTAACCCCTGCAGTAAATCTTCCAATCGCGTGTGCCCCCTTCTATCTCTCTTTCCTATTCTAGCAGAATCCCTGCAGCAGGAAAAGAACTTTTGTTCTCCTGTCATTTTTTACATTTTTCAAAGGGCGTGTTGGATTTGTTTTAAAATATTGTACATTATTTAGTGTGAGCATGACTTATTTTTGTAAATCATTACCATTTTATTAACAAAGTGCCTGTCTTTTATACATTTTCTTGTCATATTTTACTGTTATGCTTACTATAATGCCAGAAGCAGATGGAGGATCACACATGAAGAAACAGACCCTGGTTATGCTTTCACTGTTGATAATAAGCGCTTTATTTGATTTTTTTGCCTCAATCAGCGCTGCTTTTTCTGATTTCTATACCATTCACTTCTTTCCTGTTCTGACAGGTATTTATGGCAGGTTCACAAGTCTTTTCCCTTTTTCTGTAGGCGAATTTCTCCTGGTGATCGGTCTATGCTGGGTTATCGGGCTTGTGCTGTTTACATTATTACTGATTCTGAATACACTTTATATGCAGCTGAGAAAAAGTGCTGATGCACCCGCTTTTCGTCATTATTATGCAATCCGGCATGCTGGTGCAGCCATATACAGCGCGACGGCATGGCTTCTGACTATTGTCTTTGGTGTAATGTCCTTTAATTGCTTCGTCCTGTATCACTGCACACCTATTACAGACAACACTTCTGATTATACTGTTCCTGCTTATTCAGAAGGCCAGCTTGCAAGTGTACGCGATTATATTGTGGAATGTGCCAATGCACTGGCTGTGCAAATGCCGCGCGATTCAGACGGTAATCTTGTATATAACGGAAACATGCAGCAGGCTGCCATTCGCAGTATGCAAAAGCTTGGTGCCGTTAATCCCAGACTTTCCGGATTCTATGTAACACCAAAAGCACTTATTTTTTCTGATTTCATGAGTCAGCAGTACATGCAGGGATATTATTTTCCTTTTTCCATGGAAGCAAATTATAATAATGTCATGTATATTTCCAACAAACCATTTACCATGTGCCATGAGCTGGCACATACGCATGGTTACATTTATGAAGATGAAGCGAATCTGATCGGTTATCTTGCCTGTATCGGCTCGGATGATCTGTTTTTCCGCTACAGCGGATACCTTGGTCTTTTGAATTATGTCAATAATGATTACTATAAATCTGTCAGCAAAAATGAATACGCCTCTCATGTTGCAATCAACGCTTTGGTAAAAAAAGACAACCGCTTTCTTACCGACGAGTCCTGGAAACAGGTCGAGAAAAAAGCGGTCGTAAAAACCGAAACCGTGAAGGCTGCTGCCAGCACTTTCATTGACACCAATCTCAAAGCCAATGGGATAAAATCAGGCAAAATCAGCTATACACATGTTGTAAACCTTATACTTGATTATTATTATGAAGAAGGTAACTCTGATGTTCTTCTGGTGCAGGCGAGCTGACCCAATACCGCTCAGAGCATCCCGTAAGCAATGGCGCGTAGTTTTCTGGTCACCGGTGTCGTTCCTGCATCACACAGCTGAATAAAGTATTCAAAAAGGAAGTCATTGGATGGATCAAGCGTTATATAAGTACCAAGCCACCCGTCCCATCCGTATTCTCCGGCCGGAGCGTTTGTTCCTGCCTGCGCAGGATCCAGAAGTACACGGTTAAAATTACCATATCCGTAGCCGCGCAGCGAATCCCACCCCATAGATGCAATCAGCTCCTTTGAAAGCTGATTGGTACGTAAAAAGCGAACCGTCTCTTTTCCCAATATTCTCTGCCCCTGCTGCGTAATTCCACCGGCAAGAAGCATTTGTCCGAATCTGCGGTAATCCTCCACTGTAGATACCAGCCCTGCACCACCAGACTCGAATGCCGGTGCCTGATCGTATCCTTCCATCCCCAGATGATTGTCTGCAAACTGTTTTAATACGCCTGTCTCATCCTGCTTTTTGGAAGGCTTATAAAGATAAGTCTTTGCAAATCTGCTTTTCTTTTCTTGCGGAACCCAGAAGCCGGTATCGTTCATTTCCAGCGGATCGAAAATCTCTTTCTGCAGAAATTCCCCAAACCGCATGCCACTAACCGTCTCTACAACTGCTCCCATCACATCGGCTCCGGTTCCATACATCCACCGGGTTCCGGGTTCAAAATTTAAAGGAAGCGCACCAATCCGGTTTGCAAATTCAACTGTTCCCGTCCGCTTACCTTTCTGCTGTTCCCCGACAATTTCTGCAAAAAGCGCCGTCGTCATCCTGGTGGGCACACTTCCCATTTCCGGATAAGAAAGTCCGCTCGTCATATTCAATAAATCCCGAATCAGAACCGGATTTTTTGCAGGTATATTTTTACCTGTCTGCTCATCATATACAGTCTGGTTCTGAAAACCATTCAGATATTCTGCAACCGGATCATACAGATCAATCCTGCCGCGTTCAAATAAAAGCATTGCAGCTACTGCAGTTACCAGCTTGCTCATGGAGAACATTTTAAAAATCGTATCTTCCTGCATCGGCTTTTTCTGTTCCAGATCCGCCATCCCAAAAGATTCCCTGTATATTGTCTGCCCGTGTACAGATACCAGTACATTGGCTCCTGCAATGTGATGCGCAGAAATTTCCTCTTTCATAAGTTTTTCAATCTGTTCTTCCTGTATCATCTTCCTGCTGCTCTCCCTCCATATACTGTCGTTTTATACAACTACTTCTGCAATAAAAAAGATGGTTGTCATTTGCCTGTCGACAATCACATACCATCCTATCTTTATCGTATCCGTCCGTCAACCGCTGTCTCAGGTATTTGTCATTCCACGTTCCCGCAGTATTTCCTCAACATGAGAAACACTTTCATAAACCAGATTATCACAATGTACCTTCTTCGGTATCATTGTCTTGGCATTTTCTGCCAGAAGATCCCTGCAATTTGTTTTACCTTCATGCTCCTGCGTCATTCTCCGGATAAATTCAACCGCAGATTTATCATCTGTTACACCGGAAATACCAAGTGCCATAAGTCCTCCGGAAATTGCTCCGCAGGTCAGCCCTGACCGCATGCCCCCTCCAAAATTTGCTGCCAGAATGTATCCCTGTTCCATGGACATTCCCGCCTGCATAGCGAAGGGTATCACAACCGCCTGTGCACAATTAAAATGTGTATCCGGATCACTTCGCAGTGCAATTGCCTGATCCATTAGTTTACTCATTTATCATTTTCCAGCTTTCCTTTTTTCTTTATGGAACTTTTTCTCATCCTCACCATTTTATTGAATCACGGAATGGCTGTGAATATAGAATTCTTCCTGACTTGGTTGAATCTGCTTTTCTCTGTAAGGAAATGTCCGGTCAAACAATTCCGCTTCCTGTTCATTCAATTCAAATGCAGATGACTCATGATAAAAATATCTCGTCCCGTCAAAAAATCTCGGTACTAATTCCTTTACAAGCATTGCCGCCGGAAAAACATTTCCTTCCAGGCAAACATTATATTTTTTACAGCTTTTGAAGCCTCTTGCCACATAATTATCCGGATTCCCATATATTACAATTGCTTTATAGCCAAGCCTGATTGCTTTCTCAAAAGACGCCGTCAACATTTTCTTTCCGATTCCGGTTCTCTGATAGGAAGGTTCTACACTGACCGGTCCGAAAGTAATAATTTCTTTTTTATTTTCCTGTTCATCAATGAGCCAGGATTTTGAATACATCACATTTGCTATCACGATGCCATCCTGTTCACATACCAGATCCAGTTCCGGAATAAAGTCTTTATGCATACGCAGAATATGCGCCAGGTAATGCTCATTACAGCCCGGTGCACTCAAATTCCAGAACGCTCTGCGATGCAGTTCTTCCACAGCTCGGTAGTCCTGTTCCGTTTCATTTCGTATGATCACTTTTTTCATTTCCATTATTTCTCCATATATTTATTCATAAAACAGTTTAGCATGAATATATCAGCTTTTTATTTATAACAAATATTATTATAACGCAGCTTCGCCGATCAGTCTTTTGATTTTTCAGGACACTTCTCTTTTGCCATTCCAATGATCGATCAGAATATTCAGAATCAGTCCTGCAGCAATAATCAATCCGCCTTTAAAAGACGCATCTGTCTGTGTTTTTCCCAGAAAAAGATCCAGTGCTGCGCCCGTAAAAACCTGTCCGACAAAAGATAGCAGTGTCAGCCTAAATGCTGTCACTTTGGGAACCACAATATTAAACAAAAGAACAGTTATAACACCGAGTGTTCCCCCCAGATAGACCCACAGCTTTATGC
>JAGOGF010000048.1 GCA_017996845.1 Butyrivibrio sp. | reverse complement strand
CGGCATCTTCATAGATTTTACGCTGATGATCTGTCAGAAGATCTCCATAGAAATCGTACAGCAGGCCCTGTTCTACGATCTTCTCCAGTTTTTCCATAATACCTGCTTTCAGAGTTTCTGATAATTTATTCGTGTTTCACGCACCAATGTATATTACTATATGGCAAATCGGGTGTCAAGTATTTTTTCTTTACCCCTCTGCACAATTCCCTGGTCACGCCTGGAGATCATTTTTCAGTTCAGAAGGCAGTATATCCAGCTGTTTCTTAAATGCCCTGCAAAAAGAAGAATAATCACGAAATCCACTTTCCAGACTGGCGCTTGTTGCCGGCATACCTTCCAAAATCAGATTTCTGGCCATCAGAATCCTTTTCTCTGAAATATACTGATGAATCGAATATCCTGTATCTGCCTTAAAAATACGCATCATATGGTATTTGCTGATGTAAAAACGGTCTGCAATCTCATCAATAGAAAGATCGTCACCGAGATGCTCCATAATATATTCAATAATGTCGATGATCTTACGATTGTATCTCGCTTCCGGGTGAAATGCCGTTTCCCCCTGCATGCATGCTGCATTCAGTCTGATCAGAAAACGGATCAGATCGGTTCTGGTAAGGAGCTCTCCCGCATAATTCCGGTCTTCCTCTGCAATGTCCCTGTCCAGAAGCTGCAGATCATTATACAGATCAGCACTGATATTTGCAGGAAAACGTACGACATGCATCTTACGCTTCCTGGCTTCTTCCAGACAGTCTGCAAGAGAATAGGGATGCTCTCCTTCCGCATGGCAGGCGGTCAGAAAATCATGCCTGATATACAAAATAATACGCTCATAGTCTTCCGTAAAATCAACAACAGCCTTATGAATATCATACCGGTTGACCAGTACAAAATCATAAGGCTTCAGTTCATATTCTCTTCCTTCGATAATATACCTTGCATTTCCGCGAAGAAACAGAATGATTTTGTCAAATTCATGATAATGATAGGAAAAATCGATTTTTTTCCTGTCACAGATATGAAAAAATCTGAAATCCCGGTTCAGATATCCCTGCTGCTGATAATCTCCATCCTGCATCTCTGCCTGTGTCATCGCATTACCAATCCTTTACATTGATATTCAGATCCACTTTGCCTTCGATTCCGTCTATCTTTCCTTCTGAAGCATACTGCCACACGCTGAATTCATATGGGAAATACTGCGGCACATTATAATATGCAATCCATTTGTCATATGCAGTCAGTTTGGTCAGATCCAGCAAAAGCGTATATGATTTGAGATTGCCGTAAATCATTGGCGCATAGCCGGCTCCTTTTACAGTATCACAGAATATCTGGGCATTTCTGGTAAACTGATCCTGCGTTACCTTTTCCGTTCTTGCCTGATCCTGATCTGCTTTTTCCAAATCAAATACAACCGGACAGGTGATCTGATAAGGTTCTATTGTATCCAGAACAAATTTGGCTTCTTCCAGCGCTTCCGCATCATTTACCGCCTGTGAATAGAAATAGACGCCGATCTGTATCCCATTTGCGAGTGCGCCTTCCGCATTAACTGTAAAATGATCATCCAGTACAATCTTCCCCTTTGAACTTCCACGGGATCCGACACGGATGAACGCATATTTCACACCTGCAGCCGCAACCTTCTTCCAGTCAATATCTCCCTGAAATCTGGAAACATCAATCCCGAGTTCTCCTTTTACACTGCCATCCTTGCCCTGATAATGCATGATACCACTGTCATCCAAGGCAAAGTCCGTTTCTGAAAAGGAGTTATGCGGAATGTTCTGATTGATCGGGAAAAAATAATATTTTCCTGCATCTGTTACGACCAGCTGATCTGCAAAAAGTGAACGAAACGTATAATTTGTTCCTTTCCCCGATTCCAGATTGTTCTGAATCTGATCCAGAATGCTCTGCCGCGTTTCTTTCTCTTTCTGCGCACTACTACTGTCAACAAGCTCCTGTGCCTGTGACTTGGTATAATACCCTTCTGTATTGAGCTCATCCAGTTCACTGCGGAATGCTTCGTTTTCCTTTAAAAGAGAGGCATTTCTGAGCAGGATAAAAATACAGAATGACAATGCAAGCAGTGATACCAGACTCAGAAAAATAATGGATATGATATTCTGTGTATTCCGAAATGCCCGATTCTTCTTTTTATTGCCATTATATTCCATCTCTTCTCCTATATGAATGCCGGTAATAACGAGACCATGTCAGATTTTTTCTTCAAAATAGCTCTTGTAGCCTTCCCCAAATATTTCAGAAGCACTTGTGACGATCATAAAGGCATCCGGATCCTCTTCTTTGACAATACTCTCTGCAAGAGGAGACACACGCTTTTTTACAACGCACATGATCACTTTTTTCTGTTTATGGCTGTATGCTCCTTCACCATAAATATGTGTAACACCAATATCAAGCTCTTCCAAAAGTCTTCTGGTAATCGGTTCTGAACGATCTGAAATAATATACAGAAGTCTTGCTTCATCACGGCCATACAGCACAATGTCCAGAATAAAAGATGTGATCAGTACTGCAAGAAGAGAGTAAAGAGCATCATTAATATTGCCAAACACAAAACCTGCAAAAATTACAACAAAAATATCTGTAATAAAAAATAACATTCCGGTTTTAATATGTGGGAATTTGAGGCGAAGCAGTTTGATAATAATATCTGATCCGCCGGTCGTAGCCCCATGTTTAAAGATAACGCCCATCGACCATGCACAGCACGCACTTCCGATCGTAATGGCAAGAAAAACGTCGTGAATCATATAGGACTGACCAAACTGTGCAAACATGTTAGTACTTAATGAGATAATACCTGTCGCATACAAAGTAGATATGATAAAACGAATACCAAATTTCCAAACTCCCAGTAATAAAACAGGGATATTCATCAGCATGAACCAGGTACCTGTTCCAATCGGTGCCAGACGATTCATTGCAATGGCAACACCGGTGAATCCTCCCGGAGCCAGATTGTTCGGATCGCTGAACAGACTGGTTCCAAGACCATATACGATGGACGCTATTGTGATAATCATATAATCCATCAGGATTCTTTTCATTTTTTTTCTTTTTTTCATATCAATTTCTATTTTCTCTTATCTTCAGATTTGCGTTCTGACAATTTTAGGCTGATAACCATTTTTTTCAAGTGCATCAATGATCTGCTGCTTATGATCGGATCCAAATGCTTCCAATGTGATGCGAAGTTCTACTGCTGCATTTCTATTAATCGATACAAACTGATTATGTTCCAGTTTGATTACATTTCCATTCTGCCCTGCAATTACTTCAGCGACCGCTGCAAGCTGTCCCGGCTTATCCGGAAGAAGAACAGAGACGGTAAAAATACGGTTTCTCAGAATCAGTCCCTGCTGAACCACGCTTGACATGGTAATAACATCCATATTTCCGCCTGAAAGAACCGATACAACCTTCTTATTTTTAAATTTCAGCTGTTTTAATGCGGCAACGGTTAACAGCCCTGAATTTTCAACAACCATCTTATGATTCTCGACCATGTCAAGGAAAGAAACTACCAGATCTTCATCCGGTACGGTAATGATCTCATCAATATTTTCACGGATATATGGGAAAATTATAGAACCCGGCGTCTTAACAGCTGTTCCATCCGCAATCGTGTTTACATGCGGAAGTGTTACAACATGACCTGCTTTAAAGGATTCCTGCATACAGTTTGCGCCCGCAGGCTCAACTCCGATTACCATGATCTTGGGATTTAAGAGCTTTGCAAGTGTGGAAACGCCTGTTGCCAGTCCGCCTCCACCGATCGGAACCAGAATGCAGTCGACAGTCGGAAGTTCCTTGAAAATTTCCATTGCAATCGTTCCCTGTCCGGTCGCAACATCCAGATCATCAAACGGATGTACAAATGTATAACCCTTTTCTTCTGCAAGCTTAAGCGCATAGTCACATGCTTCATCATATACATCGCCATGCAGAATAACTTCTGCACCCAGTGCTTTGGTGCGGTTTACCTTGATCAAAGGTGTTGTATTGGGCATCACGATCGTTGCCTTTACATGATAACATTTTGCTGCATAGGCAACTCCCTGTGCATGATTTCCTGCAGATGCGGTAATTAAGCCTTTTTCACGATCTTCGGGAGACATGGTCGTAATCTTATAATATGCGCCGCGAACCTTATAAGCGCCTGTTCTCTGCATGTTTTCAGGCTTTAAATATACCTTGTTCCCTGAGATATCACTTAGATAATCACTATAAATCAGTTTTGTTTCCAGTGTTACCTTTTTTACAGCCTCACAGGCTTCTTCAAATTTCTCCAGTGTCATTTTCTTTTCTTCAGACATGTCTCTCCTCCGTTTGCTCTTTTCACATAAATAAAGCATTTACAAACTGATCCGGATCAAAGCGCTCCAGATCGTCAATGGCTTCCCCCACGCCAATATATTTTACCGGTATATTTAATTCGGAAACAATCGCAACGGCAATACCGCCCTTTGCTGTCCCGTCCATCTTGGTCAGAACAATGCCTGTCAGGTTCGTTACTTCCCCAAATTCTCTCGCCTGCGAAAGTGCATTCTGACCGGTTGTTCCATCCAGAACAATGAAATTTTCCCTGCAATAATCCGGAAGTTCACGATCCAGTATCCGGTTCATTTTTTTCAGTTCTTCCATCAGATTCTTTTTGTTATGTAGTCTGCCTGCCGTATCAATGATCAGGATATCACTTCCCCTTGATTTTGCAGCATTTACTGCATCATATATGACACTTGCCGGATCTGAGCCCTCTTTTCCTGCAATAAGAGGAACGCCTGCCCTGTCAGTCCATTCATTCAGCTGCTCCGTTGCAGCTGCCCGATAGGTATCTGCCGCGGCCACCAGAACTTTTCTGCCCTTTGCCTTAAAAATAGCAGCCAGTTTTCCAACTGAAGTTGTCTTTCCGACTCCATTTACCCCGATGACAAAAATGACAGTCTTACGATCTTCAAACTCATAAGCCTTTTCATCTGTCTTCATCTGCTCACGGATATCTTCTATCAGGAGGTTTCTGCAGCTTTCCGTATCAGAGATATGCTGATCTTTGACCTGCGTACGCAGTTCATCAATGATCCTGCTGGTCGCATTCACTCCAATATCGCCCATGATCAGTGTTTCTTCCAGCTCTTCATAGAAATCTTCGTCAATACTGGAATAGCCTCGAAATACATTATCGAGACCTTTAACCATGTTATCTCTTGTTTTAGTTAATCCGCCTTTTAGCCGGGAAAAAAATCCACTCACGTCAGTTTGTCAGCTCCTTATCAATCAGGTTAACACTTACCAGTGCCGAAACGCCCTTTTCCTGCATGGTTATGCCGTAAAGCCGATCCGCACTATCCATTGTACCACGACGATGCGTAATTACAATAAACTGTGTATATTTCAGTTTATGAAGATACTTTGCAAATCGTACAACATTGTTTTCATCCAGTGCGGCTTCTATTTCATCCAGGAGGCAAAACGGTGACGGTTTCAGACTCTGTATCGCAAACAGCAGTGCGATTGCCGTCAGCGCCTTCTCTCCACCGGACAGCTGCATCATATTCTGCAGCTTCTTTCCCGGGGGCTGTGCTATGATCCGGATCCCCGCTTCCAGGACATCTTCCTCTTCCACCAGTTCAAGACTTCCTTTTCCGCCTCCAAACATTTCCTTAAAGACTTTATCGAACTCGACATTGATCTTTTTGAACTGTTCGGTAAACTGTTCCCGCATGGAAGTATCCAGTTCTGCAATTATTTCACGCAGCTGCTGTTCTGCAGTTACAAGATCATCGTGCTGCGTCTTCATAAATGTATATCTTTCCATAAGATTTTTATAATCTTCAATGGCATTGACATTGACATCTCCGAGCTTACGGATTGCTTCTTTTAAAAATGTAATTTCCCGTTTCATAGACGCTGTATTGGTCATCTCAGGATCGCGCAGCGCAGCAGCATCTGATAATGTGACCTCATACTCATCCCACATATAATTGATCTGGGCCGCAATCATACCTTCAAATTTTTCTTTTTGTACGCCAAGGCGGGTCACATCCTTATCAAGAGATGATTTTCTTTCTGACAGATCTTCTCTTGTTTTAAAAAATGTCTTCTGACTTGCTGTCAGTTCATCCTTTTTCTGCAGTTTATCTGCAAGTTCCTGCTTCACATCACTTTGTACATTGGCAGATGAATCAATGGTAGCCCGAATTGCATCAATATTCTTTTGTTTCTGTGAAAGCTCCTCGGCATTGGCCTTCATATTAGCCAGAATTTCATCCAGATCGACCTGTCTGGATGAAATTTCTCCATCTATTCGGTTCAGGTTCTCCTGTTCAAACTCCTGCTTCTGCAGAATTCTGGATGTGTCCAGCTCTCTTGCAGACACTCTTGTGTTTTCTTCCTGTTCTTTGATCTGCATCAGCACCAGTCTGTTCTGTAATTCTTCAATTTTCTCTGTACAGGTATTTTCGGTCTGAATGGAATTTTCAAGTGCCTGCGCAGCTTCCTTCTCCTGCTCATCAATTTCACGAAGCTTATTTTCAATATCTTCGTTTTCATTTTTCAAGTCCGTGAAATTGCCTTCTGCTTCTTTTTTACGCTCTTCTTCCTTGACAACATTCAGCCTTGCCGTATTCTGCTCAATAAATTTATTCTGCAGCTGCGTTTTTGCAGTTTCGAGTGCCACACGCATTTCATTACGACGGGATTTGGTTTCTTCGATTTCTTTTTGCAATCCGGCAATATCACTTTCATACTGTTTCACATGTGCCGAAAGTTCTTCCATTTCCCGGCGTCTTCCCAGCAGATTGCTGTTATTCTTAAATGCGCCGCCGCTTATGGCGCCGCCCGGAACCAAGAGTTCTCCTTCCAGGGTAACCATACGAATACCATAATGAAATTTTCTGGCAATTTTTACTGCATGATCAATATGATCAACAACAACGATCCTTCCCAGCATAGCCTTTGCAACATCACGGTACTTTGCATCGGTATGAACCAGTTCGTCTGCCATGCCGATCACACCCTTTTCCTTCAGCACTTCAGGTGTCTTAAACTCCTGTGGATCCTTAATACTGTTCAGAGGCAAAAAAGTAGCACGTCCCGCTTTGGTTGTCTTGAGATATCCGATCATTTTCTTCGCAGTATCTTCATTATCCGTAACGATATTCTGAATATTGCCGCCCAGCGCTATCTCGATTGCTGTTTCATATTCAGGCTGCGTTTTGATAATATCCGCAACAACACCGATAATGCCTTTTTCATCCTCCTTGCGTTCCATCACTTTCTTAACGCTTCCGCCATATCCTTCATAACGTTCTGTCAGATTTGCGACTGCTTCCAGTTTGGATTTCTCCTGATGAAAAAGATTCTGTGTTTCACGAAGTTTTGCATCCTTATCCGTCAAAACAGTTTTAACATCTGTGAGACTTTTTTCCATCTGATTCTGCTGATCATTCAGTTGACGGATCACTTCATTGATTTGTTCAAATTCTTCTTTCAGCTGTCGAATTGTCTCTTCCTGTCTGGATTCATCCGATTGTACACGAACCAGTCTGGATGTCAGCTCAGCTCTGCGGATACTGATCTGTTCCCTCATTGCCTTCAAACTTCCCTGCCTGGACTTGATCGTCGCTCTGGAATTCAAATTATCAATAATCGTGCTTTTATATTCTTCGATGCTGTCATTGAGTGAATGAATTGTCTGCATGACCTCATTCAGCGCAAGCGTTGCAGCATCTTTTTTTGCCGTCAGATCTGATAGTTCTGCGTCTGTCTTGGATTTTTCAGCAAGAACTCTTTCTTTTTCGCTGTTTTTTTCTTCTATTTCAGCACATAATGCAGCTTTACGGTTTTGGAAATGCTGGTCACTTCCGGATGCAGATTTTATCTGTTCTTTCAGAATCCCAATCTGTCCTTCCAGCTTTTCCTTCATAACACTGGTATCTGTCATTTTGGTTCTTGCTGTTTCTATTTCACCATCCAGTGTTTCAAGAACTTCTGCAATTCTGTCATACTCTTCTTTTGCCTGTTCGTATTTATTTGCTGTATCCGTCAGATCATCTGCTGCAATCCTGTATCTCTGTTCTGCATCATCAAGCTGTTCCTTCAGATGTTCATTATCAAGCAAAAACATATTGACATCGAGTGTCCTGAGCTGTTCCCTGTCTTTAAGATATATCTTTGCCACTTCCGACTGTTTCTCAAGCGGTCCGATCTGTTTCCCCAGTTCCGAAAGGATATCATTCAGTCTTGTCAGATTGATTTTCTCATCTGCAAGTTTCTTAATTGCAGCTTCCTTGCGAAGCTTGAATTTAACGATCCCGGCAGCTTCATCAAACAGATTGCGGCGATCTTCCGGTTTACTCGAAAGAATCTGATCAATCTGCCCCTGTCCGATAATGGAATATCCCTCTTTACCGATACCGGTATCGTAGAAAAGCTCATTCACATCCTTTAATCTGCAGCTGTTGCCATTGATCATATATTCGCTCTCTCCGGAACGATATAATCTCCTGGATACCGTCACTTCATCGTAATCGATTGCAAGAGAATGGTCGGAATTATCAAGTGTAATGGCAACAAAAGCATAACCAAGAGGCTTACGCGTCTCAGTACCGGAAAAAATAACGTCCTGCATGGACGCACCACGCAGCTGTTTAATCCGCTGTTCTCCCAAAACCCACCTGACAGCATCTGCAACATTGCTTTTGCCGCTCCCGTTGGGTCCTACGATCGCAGTTATTCCATTATGGAAATCAAACTTCATCCGATTTGCAAAAGATTTAAATCCATGGATTTCTATACTTTTTAAATACATCAGCGATTTCTCTTCAGTGCAAGAATTGCTTCATAGGCAGCTTTCTGCTCTGCCGCCTTTTTGGTTCTTCCTGCACCCTCCCCCATTTTCTTATCATTGATCATTACCACGGTTCTAAACATTTTATCATGTTCAGGACCACTTTCGCCACAAATTTCATAGGAAAGCGAACCGCCTTTGCTCTGCACCATCTCCTGCAGAATGGATTTGCTGTCATAAAAAATCTGTTTGTCTTCCAGATCAGATAAAATAAATCTGTTGATGTATTTCTCTGCTTCCGTAACCCCACTGTCAAGATAAATTGCACCGATCACAGCTTCCATAACATCTGAAATAATCGAATCTCTGTGTCTTCCCCCGGTTGCTTCTTCGCCTTTTCCAAGCAGGATAAATTCCTCAAGATGAATATCCTGCGCGCAAAAGGCAAGAGCCGCCTCACAGACCATGGAAGCACGCTGCTTTGTCATCTGTCCCTCATTCCGGTCCGGATATGTTCTGAATAAAAAAGCACTGGAAACCATTTCCAGAACAGAATCTCCCAGAAACTCCAGACGTTCATAATCCGGTAAATGATTGATTTTCTGTTCATTTGAAAATGAACTGTGTGTTAAAGCTTCGATTATCAGTGCATTGTTTTTAAAATGATACCCGATCCGTTCTTCCAGCCGCAGTATATCTTTCTGTGTAATCATAATTTGACGCCCCTCTTCTTCACATTCTTGCCATGTTATTTGCATAAACCAAGCAGGAGGATAGCCGCTTTCGGCTACCCTCCTGCCTGATATTCATACATTTCGGAATTACCTGCCGTTTAATGCCTCTTTGATCAGCTCAATCGCTTCACCGACTGTTGCAATCTTTTCAGCTTTTTCTGCCGGAATCTTGATGTCAAATTCATCCTCAATGCCCATAATAATCTGGAATACATCCAAAGAGTCTGCCCCAAGGTCATCCACAAAAGTTGTCTCCATTCTGATTTCCTCCGGATCAACATTTAAAACATTTGCAATGACTTCCTTTAATTTTTCAAATTCCATATTGAAACCATGCCTTTCTCATCTGATTTTGCTTTTTTATATTTCAATCGCAGTATTTTCTGCAATGAATAAATTTACTGATTATCCGCACTGAGCCTCTCACGAATCTTCTCACTGACGTTCATTTCCTTAAATGTAACACATTGCAGAATGGAATTCTTCACTTCAACCGCCTTTGCACTTCCGTGTGTCTTCACAACAAGGCCATTCAATCCCAGCATCGGTGCACCGCCATATTTCTCCAGATCATAATCCTTAAGTGCAGCCTTTAAAGGTTTCTTAATCAGAAGTGCTCCGATTTTGCTGCTCAAACTGCTCATCAGGCCTTTCTTAATAACCTGCAGCAGAGACTTTGCAACGCCTTCATACATCTTCAAAACAATGTTTCCGGAAAAAGCCTCACAGACAATGATATCTGCACCGCCGGCCGGAATATCCCTTGCTTCAATACTTCCGATAAAATTAATATCCGGACAGTTCTTTAATAAAGGATAGGTTTCTTTGACAAGTGCATTTCCTTTTTCCTCTTCCGCTCCGATATTCAGTATTGCAACGGTAGGATTGTGTATCTGCATGGCATTTTCCATATATATGGAACCCATTCTGGCGAACTGGACCAGATGCGATGCTCTTGCATCTACATTTGCTCCGCAGTCAATCAAAAGCGATACACCCTTCTGCGTAGGAATAAGCGGTGCAAGCGGAGAACGATCCACTCCCTTGATTCTCCCGACAATTACCTGTCCGCCAACCAGAGTAGCTCCTGTACTGCCTGCAGAAACATAAGCATCACACTCACCATGTTTGACAAGATATAAAGCTTTTACAATGGAAGAATCTTTCTTATTTCGAATTGCCATGACCGGAGGTTCTGCCATATCAATTACTTCTGTTGCATCCACAACCTCAATCCGGCTCTGATCAAAGGTATACTTTGCAAGTTCCTGACGCACGGCATCTTCTTTTCCAACCAGAAAAACCTTAAGCGCCTTACTTTCCTGTACGGCTTCTACCGCACCTTTTACAATCTCCTGCGGTGCATGATCGCCACCCATGGCATCTACCGCTACCTTAACCAGTTCAGACATTTGCTGACCTCCGATTTGTTTTTGCAGAAATACGCAAATAACTGCAAAATATTCGAACAGTTCCAATATACTAAAACGTCAGACAAAAATCAAGGCTTTCCGACATAGAATCGGAAAGCCTTAAGTTTCGTCTTTAACAACGATTTTGATCTCAGTCTTCAGTTGTAGCAACAACGCTCTTATTTGCGTAGTAACCGCAAGCTTTGCAAACCTTATGTGGCTGCATCAAAGCTCCACAATGACTGCACTTTACAAGTGTAGGAGCGGTCATTTTCCAGTTCGCTCTTCTCTGATCTCTGTGACCTTTGGATGACTTATTCTTTGGGCAGATTGACATTTCAGTAACACCTCCTTACAGCAACCGTATCGTCAATTATTCGCTTTTTGCAAATAACAGTTTACGTAGTTATTTCATTAACACACGTTGACTATTATACCGACAGTACGTTTGTTTGTCAACAAAAAAGTTACATATTTTTGCACAGTGCATAAGTATCGCGTGCAATGGTAAGCTCTTCATTTGTCGGAATTGCGTATGCCTTCACAGCACTGTCCGGTGTACTTATCATTCTTTCCTTGCCGTGTACTTCATTTGCTTCTTCATCTACATGAATTCCGAGATATCCAAGACGATCCAGAACCAGTTTACGGATCAGAGGGCTGTTCTCACCGACTCCTGCTGTAAAGCAGATCGCATCAACACCGTCCATTACCGCAACATAGGAACCGATATACTTTAATACCTGATAACTGAAGATATCAATTGCACGAACAGCTCCCGGAACATTCAGGAAATACTTGTCTTCCAGATCTCTGAAATCCGATGAGATATCATCTGAAAGTCCATACACTCCTGACTTCTTATTCAGAATCATCATGACTTCTTTTGTACTCATCTGTGTTTTCTGTTCAATCAGTTCTATGACGGAAGGATCAATACTCCCGCATCTGGTTCCCATGATCAGACCTTCCAGCGGGGTAAGTCCCATGGAGGTATCCATACACTTACCATTTTTTACAGCTGAAATGCTGGCACCGTTTCCAAGGTGACACACAATGATTTTGCTTTCTTCATATTTCTTTCCCATAATCTCAGCGCAGCGTCTTGAAACATAGGCATGACTGGTTCCATGAAAGCCGTATCTTCTGATCTTATACTTGGCATAAAATTCATATGGAAGGCCGTACAGATATGCTTCTTCCGGCATTGTCTGATGAAATGCGGTATCAAATACAGCAACCATCGGGATTCCAGGCATCAGCTCCTGACAGATCCTGACACCCATCAGATTCGCAGGATTATGAAGCGGTGCCAGATCACTGACTTCTTCAATTGCCTTAATTACATTTTCATCAATAATTACGGATTTTTTGAAGCTTTCTCCGCCGTGTACAATCCGGTGTCCGACTGCTCCGATTTCACTCAGAGAATGCAATGCATGATATTCCGGATTGACAAGTGCCTTCAGCACAAGATCAATTGCTGTTTTATGATCCGGCATCGGTGTCTCTCTTGTTATCTTGTCATGACCGATTACAGTGAAACTGATCTGACTTCCTTCAATACCTATTCTGTCACATAATCCCTTTGCGATCAGTACTTCGTCATCAGCGTTAATCAGCTGAAATTTCAGGGATGAACTTCCGCAATTAATAACCAGAACTTTCATATAATCCTCCACCATTTCATAACGGGTCTGTACCCGCCTTTGTCTTTCTATATTAGAATGATCCTTATATCCTGCTGCTTCTGCAGGCAATTCAATTTATTGCATCTGTGCCTGTACACATGTCAGCGCAACAACACCGACAATATCTTCCCAGCTGCAGCCACGTGACAAATCATTAACCGGTCTTGCAATTCCCTGTAACATTGGGCCATAAGCATCCGCTTTTGCCAGTCTCTGAACGAGCTTGTAACCAATATTTCCGGCATCCAGATTGGGGAATATCAGAACATTTGCATGCCCGGCAACTTCACTTCCGGGAGCCTTGGATTCTGCCACTTCCGGTACAATTGCCGCATCAAGCTGCAGTTCTCCGTCCAGTTTGAGATCCGGATACATTTCATGTGCAATATGAACCGCTTCAACCACTTTATCAACCAGTACATGTTTTGCACTTCCTTTTGTGGAATGAGATAAGAGTGCAATGGCAGGCTCTGCATCAACCAGCTGACGGAAACTGCGGGCACTGCTGCCGGCAATCACTGCAAGTTCTTCTGCTGTAGGATCCTGATTCAGCCCTGCATCTGCAAACAGGAAAGTACCATCTGCTCCGTATTCACTGCCAGGTACATGTACAATGAAAAATCCGGACACCATCTTGACACCCGGTGCTGTCTTCAGGATCTGAAGGGCAGGACGCAGCGTAGCTGCCGTTGCATGGCATGCACCTGCAACCAGACCATCTGCCGCTCCTGTTTTTACCATCATAACGCCATAATAAATGCGATTCTCAGACAAAATTTCTCTGGCTTCTTCTTCAGTCATCCCCTTTGTTTTACGCAGCTCGTAAAGCGTATTTGCATATTCTTCAAATGACGGGTCTTTTGCAGGATCTACGATTTTTACTCCGGACAGATTCACATGAAGTGTTTCCGCCTTTTCCATAATTTCGGTTTCAGCTCCTACAAGGATAAGCTTTGCAATACCATCTCTAAGTATATCAGCTGCCGCAAGAAGAGTTCTGTTATCTTCACTTTCCGGCAGAACGATTGTTTTTATGTTTGCCTTTGCTTTCTCTTTGATTCTGTCAATATAAGACATTTTATTATTCCCTTTCTGATGATATAATTATTTACCTACTTCAGTATAACGTTCTTCAACTCGATTACAAGGAAAGATATTTTTTTAACAATGAAAACACTTGGTATTATTACAGAACTGAATCCCCTACATAATGGACATGTACACCTGATGCAGACTGCAAAGAAGCAGACAGGTGCTGATTTTGTTGTGCTTATCATGAGCGGGGATTATGTTCAGCGCGGAATTCCTTCTATTATTGATAAAAGTGAACGGACCTGTATGGCACTGCAAAGCGGAGCAGATCTTGTTCTGGAACTTCCTGTATACTACAGTCTTGCCAGCGCAGAATTTTTTGCAAGAGGAGCTGTATCTATTCTGAACAGGCTAGGCATCATCGATACGCTTGCCTTTGGAAGTGAAAGCGGCAATCTTCCGCTTCTTACGGAAATCGCAGCTCTGCTGAATGAGGAACCCGCTGCATTCAAAAACATCCTCAGTGATCAAATGAAAAAAGGCTTCAGTTTTCCTGCTGCAAGGCAGACAGCAATTCTGTCGTCCCTTTCCATGTCTGCCGATCAAGGTCAGATGGAATTCTCAGATACTGTCAATCAGGATCAGGCTCTCAATCGCAGAACAGATCTGATTTCTCCCAACAATATTCTTGGCATTGAATACCTCTGTGCATTGCAGGAAGCACACAGTTCCATACAGCCCTTTACCATAAAGAGAATCGGTGCAGGTTACCATGATCTGATTCCCTCTTCTTCACCGGAATTTGCATCCGCAGCAGTCCAGAATATATTGCAGAACTCAGACAGCACTTCCATTCCTTCGGCAAGTGCAAGCGGAATACGCCGGCTTTTGCTGGAACAGGAATTAGAAACGTCCACCGTCGGAACTGCCCACGAAATCTATACTCCCGAGCAGCTGCAACATATTTTGTATACTTCCATGCCGCAGGGCTGTGCAGATCTGCTGCTTGCATGGCCGCAGAAAGCACCAGCGGGCTATCTTACCGCAAATCATTTTTCCAATCTGCTGCAATATAAACTCATCCTGGAAAAAGAAAACGGCTTTACGCAATATGCTGATATTCATGGCGATTTATCTGACAAAATCATCCGGAATCTGCCTGATTTCCATTCCTTTGATACCTTTGCCGCTCTTTTGAAATCAAAGGATCTGACTTACACGAGAATTCAGCGTAGCCTGATGCATATCATCCTGGACATTACACAGGAACATCTATATGAATATGCCGGCGGCGCATTTGGTTCCATTACAGGCTATGCCCGCATTCTGGGTTTTCGCAAAGACGCTGCGCCGCTTCTGCATAAGCTCCGCCGGAATGCAGATCTTCCTCTGATCAGCAAACTTGCTGATGCAAAAAAGAATCTCGATCCGCTTTCTCTTCGTCTTTTAAACGAAGATATCCGTTCCAGTGAGGTCTATGATATGGTATGCGGACGAACCGGCAGCAGTGAATATAGGAAGGAACTGATCATTATTTCCTGACAGCAAAAAACCTTTTACAATCCGGCAACTGCCAATTGTAAAAGGTTTTTATTGTATTCATGATCATGGAGTCAAAGGGGATCGAACCCTCGACCTCAGCGTTGCGAACGCTGCGCTCTCCCAACTGAGCTATAACCCCGTCTATCTCACAACTTTCTTATTGTATCACGGCAAAAAAACATCTTCAAGACCAAGTTTTTGCTATTTGCATATTATCCTGAATTTCTTTCATCCGCTTTTGCGTAAGTCCTGCTTTTTCTGCGCAGGCCGGCCAGGCTTTCAAAGCCGCCATTACGTTTTCAAGGGCTGCTTCTGCTTCATTTTTTTTCAAACCGGCATTTTGTGCACATGTCCAGAAATCCTTCCGTACAAAGTTCTCCCTTTTACCGTTTATACTCATCTGATGCATTCTTGTCCATCTTCCTGCAGGGTTGAAGGCATATGTCACATCATATGCCGGTGACAAAGACCATTTTCCGCTTCTATCCATCAAAAAAGAAATGTTTTTGATATGATCATCATGATTGACTGCAAGCACATTAAACAGCATTCTGGTATACAATTGTATGGCGTCCTGCTTATTTCCTGCAATACGGTTCAGAATCTGAAACGCCTGCTCATAACTGTATGCACCATCCATTCTGAAATCAAAATGCCCCATTCCTGAAAGTGTCTGCATGG
>JAGOGF010000047.1 GCA_017996845.1 Butyrivibrio sp. | reverse complement strand
GAAAATATGTTTTTAAAATAAAAAGGAGTGGAGACAGCTATGACTAACAAGGAATTGCAGAAAACAGCGAATGAAGTCCGCAAGGGCATCGTTACAGCAGTGCATTCAGCTAAATGTGGTCATCCGGGCGGATCTTTGTCGTCTGCTGATATGATGACATATCTTTATTTTGAAGAGATGAATATTGATCCTAAGGAGCCCAAAAAGGCTGATCGTGATCGTTTCGTTTTATCAAAGGGGCATTGTGCTCCTGCGCTTTATTCAGCGATGGCGCAGCGTGGATATTTTCCTGTAGAGGAGTTGAAGACACTGCGCAAACTGGGTTCCCGTCTGCAGGGGCATCCAAGTATGAATTATCTTCCCGGAATCGATATGTCCAGCGGATCGCTTGGACAGGGAATTTCTGCAGCATGCGGGATGGCTCTTTCTGCTAAGATTGATCATAAGGATTTCCGTGTATACACTCTTCTGGGAGATGGCGAAACAGAAGAAGGACAGGTATGGGAGGCTGCCATGTTTGCAGGATTCCGTAAGCTGGATAATATGGTTGTGATTGTAGATAATAATGGTTTGCAGATTGATGGACCGATAGACCAGGTAAATTCACCTTATCCGATTGACAAGAAGTTTGAAGCGTTTAATTTCCATGTGATCCGGATTGATGCGCATGACTTTGACCAGATCAGGGACGCACTTCAGGAAGCAAGAGAGACAAAGGGAATGCCGACAGCAATTATTATGCATAGTACCAAGGGGAAAGGCGTATCCTTTATGGAAAATCAGGTAGGCTGGCATGGCAAGGCTCCGAATGATGAAGAGTATGCAACAGCTATGGCAGACCTGGAAAGGATCGGTGAACAGTTATGAGTGATGTAAAGAAGATTGCAACAAGAGACAGCTATGGAAATGCGCTTTGTGAGCTTGGAGAAGTCTATCCTGATCTTGTAGTTCTGGATGCCGATCTGGCAGAAGCAACAAGAACATCTGTATTCAAAAAGAAATATCCGGAGCGTCACATTGACTGCGGTATTGCAGAGAGTAATATGATGGGAATTGCAGCAGGACTTGCAACAACCGGAAAAATTCCGTTTGTTAGTTCTTTTGCCATGTTCGCAACAGGACGTGCATTTGAACAGGTCAGAAATTCAATTGGTTATCCCCATTTGAATGTTAAAATCGGCGGAACGCATGCCGGCGTAACGGTCGGAGAAGACGGAGCAAGCCATCAGTGTAACGAGGATCTTGCTCTTATGAGATCCATTCCTGGAATGGTAGTAATGTGCCCGGCAGATGATGTTGAGGCAAAAGCCGCTGTTCGTGCTGCCATTGAGCATGATGGACCGGTTTATATCAGATTTGGCCGTGCAGCATGCCCGATTGTAAATGACAATCCGGATTTTCATTTCGAAATTGGAAAAGGTACGGTTCTTCGTGAAGGAAAAGATGTCACCGTTGTAGCGACCGGAATTTGTGTCGGAGCGGCACTTGAAGCAGCAGAGATGCTTGCGGCAGACGGGATTGATGCGGAAGTGATCAATATCTGTACAATTAAACCATTGGACAAAGAGTTGATTGCCGCTTCTGCGAAGAAAACAGGCAGAGTGGTTACAGCAGAAGAACATTCTGTGATAGGCGGCCTGGGCAGTGCGGTGTGCGATGCACTGAGTGAATTATGTCCTACCCCTGTTAAAAAAATTGGAATGCAGGATGTATTTGGTGAGTCCGGACCGGCAGATGAACTTGTTGTGAAATATGGACTGGATGCCAAGGGAATCTACACTTCTGTAAAGGACTTTGTAAAATAAGATGAATATATTATCACCATCAATTCTGTCAGCGGATTTCAGCAGACTGGGGCAGCAGATTACAACTGCAGTACATGCAGGAGCCCAGTATATTCATATAGATGTTATGGATGGTGTCTTTGTCCCATCCATATCATATGGGATGCCTGTTATCAAAAGCATTCGCAGTGTTACGGATTGTATCTTTGATGTTCATCTGATGATCGTTGATCCACTGCGCTACATTGATGAGTTTGCAAGCGTCGGATCAGATATTATTACCTTTCATCAGGAGGCGGCAAGTGATCCCGGGGCTGTAATTGATGCAATTCACAGGAATGGTAAAAAAGCCGGAATGGCAATAAAACCGCATACAGCAATAGATGCCTTTATACCTTATCTGGAACAGCTCGATATGTTACTGATTATGAGTGTTGAACCGGGGTTTGGCGGACAAAAGTATATGGATTCTGCGACAGAGAAGATTCGCATGCTGAGAGCTTTGCTCGAAGAACGTGGATTATATACCGATATTCAGGTAGACGGCGGAATAACCGTTGAAAATGTCCAAACTGTAGTTAAAGCCGGGGCGAACATTATTGTTGCTGGTTCAGCAATTTTTGGCGGCAATATTGAAACAAATGTAAATGCATTTTTTTTACAGATGAATTGAATGGTGATACAGGCAGAAATCTGAAAGGGTTTTTGCCTGTTTTTTTAAACATTAATGCATGCATTTATGAAAAAGATGAGCGGATAATTGCTTCAATATAGAAATGGACTCAGAAACTTCGATTTGACTTTTATGCTGTGAAAAGGCATACTTAGTCTGTATAATTATAATAAAAAGAAGGCAAAGCATGTACAAAAAATTAAGAAGTAATGATTTATGTTGGTGTGGAAGCGGCAAAAAGTATAAAAAGTGTCATGAGGCATTTGATCAACGGATTATCGACTGTGAAATAGCAGGGCATATCGTACCTGACAGAAGTATTATAAAGACAGCGGAACAGATACAGGGAATCAAAGAAAGCGCCAAGATTAACATTGCATGTCTGGATTATGTAGCATCAAAAATTCATGCGGGTATGTCAACAGAAGAAATTGATCATCTTGTTGCAGAGAAAACTGCGGAAATGGGCGGAATTCCGGCACCTTTAAACTATGAAGGATTTCCAAAAAGTGTGTGTACTTCTATAAATGATCAGGTTTGTCACGGAATTCCTTCACAGGATGATATTCTGAAGGATGGAGACATTATAAATGTGGACTGCTCTACTATTTTGAACGGATATTTTTCTGATTCTTCGCGAATGTTCTGCATCGGAACAGTATCTCCGGAAAAGAAAAAACTGGTAGAAGTAACGAAAGAGTGTGTTGAGATTGGAATAAAGGAAGTGATTCCATGGCATTTTCTGGGAGATATGGGTGAGAAAGTGCATCAGCATGCACTTGAAAACGGGTATACAGTTGTGAGAGAAATTGGCGGACACGGCTGCGGAGTGGAATTTCATGAAGAACCCTACGTCAGTTATGTAACCAAAAAAGGAACCGAAATGCTGATGGTTCCGGGAATGGTATTTACAATAGAACCAATGGTGAACATGGGTTCAGATGAGATATTTGTCGATGAGGCAAATGACTGGACTGTTTATACAACAGACCGTAAACCTTCTGCACAGTGGGAAGTTCAGGTTCTGGTAACAGAAGACGGCTGCGAGATTTTAGCATATTAATGTAAAGGAGTTGCAAGATAAATGACAGATAAGGGAAAATACTACATCACAACTGCAATTGCATATACTTCCGGGAAACCGCATATCGGCAACAGCTATGAGATTGTGCTTGCGGATGCAATTGCCAGATACAAGAGAAAAGATGGTTATGATGTTCATTTTCAGACTGGTTCGGACGAGCATGGGCAGAAAATCGAGACACGTGCCATTGAAGCAGGATGCAGTTCACCAAAGGAATTTGTGGATCAGGTATCGGATACAATAAAGGGTCTTTGGAATCTGATGGATACTTCTTATGACCGCTTCATTCGTACAACAGATGAAGATCATGTGAAGCAGGTACAGAAAATTTTTAAGAAGTTTTACGATCAGGGAGATATCTATAAAGGTTCTTATAAAGGAATGTACTGCACAGAGTGTGAAGCATTCTATACAGAATCCCAACTGGTAAACGGAAAATGCCCGGAGTGCGGGGGAGAGGTACATCCGGCGGAAGAAGAAGCATATTTTTTCCGTATGAGCAAATATGGACCAAGGCTGATTGCATATATTAATGAACATCCGGAATTTATCCAGCCTGTTGCACGCAAAAATGAAATGATGAATAATTTTCTGATTCCGGGGCTGCAGGATCTATGCGTATCCAGGACATCATTTAAGTGGGGAATTCCGGTTGATTTTGATCCTAAACATGTTGTATATGTATGGCTGGATGCATTGACCAATTACATTACCGGTATCGGTTATGATGCAGATGGAAACAGTTCTGAACAATTTAAAGAGCTGTGGCCTGCAGATCTTCATCTAATTGGTAAGGATATCATACGTTTTCATACGATTTACTGGCCTATTTTTCTGATGGCACTTGATCTTCCGCTTCCGAAACAGGTATTCGGACACCCATGGTTATTACAGGGTGGAGAAAAAATGAGTAAATCAAAAGGAAATGTGATTTATGCGGATGATCTGGTAGAACTTTTCGGGGTCGATGCAGTCAGATATTTTGTGCTACATGAAATGCCTTTTGATAATGATGGAGTTATTACCTGGGAACTTATGGCAGAGCGCTTTAATTCTGATCTTGCCAATACACTGGGTAATCTGGTCAGCCGTACCATTGCGATGTCCAATAAATATTTTGGCGGAGTCGTTGAAAATTTAAATGTTGTGGAAGCAGTTGATGAGGACCTGAAAAAAGTTGTGACCGGCTGTTATGCGAAGGTTGCCGAAAAAATGGAAGAACTTCGTGTAGCGGATGCAATTACGGAAATATTTGTTTTATTCAAACGTTGTAATAAGTATATTGATGAGACAGAGCCTTGGGCACTTGCAAAAGATGAAACAAAAAAGGACAGACTTGCAACTGTTCTATATAATCTTGCAGAGTCCATTGTAATTGGTGCTTCTTTATTGGAGCCCTTCATGCCGGAAACTGCAAAGCAGATCGTTACAGAGTTTAATACACAGATGCGAAATTTTGAGCTTATGAATCAGTTCGGACTCTACTCTTCTGGAACAAAAGTTACAGAAACACCACAAATGCTTTTTGCACGAAAGGATCTGAGGGAAACTTTGGACAAGGCCGCGAGGATTACAGAAAAGCAAAAGAGTGATTTTGAAACACAACAGAAGGTAGCAGCAGAAAATCTTGCAAAGGCGGGAAGAAAACCAGAGCAGGAAAAGAGTGAAGATAAAGCACAAGAAATAAAAGATACAATTGATATTCCAGAAAAACCAGAGATTACTTATGAGCAGTTTGCCGCAATGCAGCTTCGGGTTGGCGAGATCATAAAATGTGAAGCGGTTCCGAAATCGAAGAAGTTGCTGTGTTCACAGGTAAAAATAGGAAGTCAGATGAAGCAGATCGTTTCAGGAATACATAAATATTATGAACCGGAAGAAATGGTCGGGAAAAAAGTTATGGTACTGGTAAATTTAAAACCCACAACGCTTGCAGGAGTAATGTCTGAGGGGATGCTGCTGTGTGCAGAAGATGCAGAGGGAAATCTTGCACTGATGATACCGGAGAAGGGGATGCCGGCGGGAGCTGAGATTTGCTGATTTGGGGTGACAGATCTGAAAATATGGGGAAAAAACTTGGGAGGAAATGCAGTGGTGCGTAAAGAAGAACTGACATATGATTCCAGAGACAGAAGAACCAAAATACATGCAATCAGGTGGATTCCATCTGAAAAACCGATTGCAATCCTGCAGATTGTTCATGGTATGCAGGAATATGTCGATCGGTATGATGAATTTGCACGTTTTATGGCAGAACGCGGGATCCTGGTTGCAGGAAATGATCATCTGGGTCATGGCGGATCTGTACATGAAGGGGATACATACGGATATTTCTGCAAGAAAGATGCAGCGACAGTTCTTGTAAGAGATGTGCACAGGCTTAAGAAGATGAATCAGGAGGAATATCCTGGAATTCCGGTAATCATTCTGGGACATAGTTTTGGTTCTTTTGTGGTGAGAGAGTATCTGACCCGTTATGGAACAGGGATTGATGCTGCGATCATTTTGGGAACAGGAATGCAATCTCTTGGATTGGTCAGATTTGCAAAATGTCTGGCAAGTTGTATCCAGTTTTTTGGTGGACCGAGGTATCGGTCTCGTTTGATTAATTATATTGCGTTTGGCAAATATCTTGCGAAGATACCAAATGCAAAAACAAAGCAGGACTGGCTGTCCCGCAATGAGGCAAATGTAGATGCGTATATTAAGGATCCGGCGTGTAATTTTATTTTTACATTAAATGGATTTCTAACGATGGGAGAACTTGTAAAACGTACACAATCTGCAGACAAAATGGAAGATATTCCGAAGAACATGCCGATTTTGCTGGCGTCAGGGGCAGAAGATCCGGTAGGAGATTATGGGACTGCGGTTCGAAAGTTATATGAACTCTACCAGGGGGAGCATCATTTTACCAAGGCAGAACTTAAGATATATGAAGGATTCAGGCATGAACTGTTACAGGAAACAGGCAGGCAGCAGGTGTTTGAGGATCAGTATAACTGGATCAGGAAAGTGATCGGGTAAGTGAGAGCAGAAGATATGATTGACCAGGAAATACAGGTCAGGCCTGCTGCTGCTGAGGAGTGGGATGAGGCGATGCAGTTGGTGCTGAGAACTTTTACAGAATTTGACGCACCGGATTATGCAGAAGAAGGCATTGCTAATTTTTACAACTTTGTTACAGATGCGGAGCTTCACAGACTTTTTATGGCAGGTGAATATCAACTTTATGTAGCATTATATGAAGGGAAAATCCGGGGAATCATTTCACTTCGGGAAAAGAAACATATTTCATTATTGTTTGTTGAAGGACGTTACCACCGAAATGGAATCGGAAAATCGCTTATCAGTTATGCCCGTGCGCGTGCTGTAAAAGAAAAGAAAACGGAAAGTATTACGGTAAATGCATCGCCATATGCGGTCGGATTTTATCAAAAGCAGGGATTTTGTAAGCTTGGAGAAGAAATGACGGCAGATGGGATCAGATTTACCCCAATGAAAATGATTTTATAAGACGTACGGAGAAGGAAAAATATGGGTAAATTTTTTGACTTGGACAGTCCGATTATGCGGACTCTGAATCGGCTGGCAGATCTGATGTGGCTCAATATTCTGACACTGGTGTGCTGTATGCCAATTGTTACAGCAGGAGCATCTCTTACAGCAATGCATTATGTCTTACTGAAAATGGTCAGAAATGAAGAAAGCTATATTTCACGTGCTTTTTTCAAATCCTTTAAAGAAAATTTTAAGCAGGCAACTTTATTATGGCTGATTATGCTTGCTATAATTGCAATTATGGGAACTGACTACTGGATATTGAGAACGGCAGCTGGGTTCCCGAGAGTTTTGGTTATCGTGATTGGTGCAGTTGGAGTCTTTTTGTATATGTTTTCACAATATATTTTTCCGCTTCAATCCAAATTTTCGAATACAATTCGTGGAACGATTAAAAATGCTGCATTGATGTCGATTCTTGGATTTCCGAGAACCATAGGAATGACAGCGGCTTCTTTTGTACCGCTTCTTTTGCTGTATCTGTTTGATATACGTGTTGTTCCGATCATTATTATGTTCGGATTCAGCGGACCAGGCTATTTGTGTGCAATGCTTTATAATGGGCTTTTTAAGAAATTTGAGCCTGAAGAGAAAGTGGTTTCCGAAGAAGAGGAAATGAATGATGTGATCAGTACTTTGAGCGAAGGAAAACAGGAAGAGGATCAGAAGTAAAGTAATAGAGGGTGGGGATGAAAACAGTCAGGCAGTGGATTTGGCTATTGTTGGCTTTTGGGGTAGTTCTATTCTTTATTGGATTCAGTTTTATGCGGTATGCAATTTATAATTCGCATAGTCAGGTTGAAGCGGATTTAATGGATACTGTTGGTGAAAGAGCAGAGAAAATGTCGGATCAGTTGCTGCGAATGGGCGCTGCAGCTGGTCCTGTTTGCTTTTATCTGAAAAAAGATGTGAGTATTGTGAAACAAAGGGAAGCTGCAGAAGCTTTGAAATCTACTACAGGAGCATATCTTGTTGTAATCAGTGATCAAAACGGACACGGGTATGCATCAAACCATGCGACGGTATCAATTGGTGAAACAGATTACTTCAAAAAGATGAAAGATAAAACAGGGACAGGTTATTACTATACAAAAGATGATGGCGTGACAGATGCACAGGCAATTGTGACGGCGGTACCATTTGATGTGACAGATGACCATACGGATTATATTATAATGTATCTTGATAAGAAAAAATGGATTTCCATTGCTTCTTCAGGCAGGTTCAGAAATGAACTTGACACAGTAATTAATCAGAGTGGTGATGTGATTGCAACGTCAGCCCCAGCTCACCCATTTGTAAAAGATGGATCATTATGGGATAATCTGCATGACACAAATCTTTCGGTAGGACAGGCAAACAGCTATGTTGTTCGTCATGTAAGTGAGGTGTTTAAGGCAGAAGGAGGGATCGTTCTGATAGAAGCACCGCTTATGATAAACGATTGGGCTCTTACAACAGGAATTGATGAATCACTTTTAGATAAAATGTACACGCAGGAATGGAAGCAAACACAGACAATGCTGCTTAATCTTCTTGTAGCGGTCATTTGTTTTACAGTAATTGTGACAGTTATGCTGATACTGGAGCGAAAAAAGAACAGTGCAGTTCATGAAGGTTTAAAAGAAAAAGCCGAAACGGATTCCCTTACAGGATTGTTGAATAAAGCATCAACCGAGCGCGCAATCCGAAAATATATAGCGCACAATCAGGGGAAAAAAGGGCTGCTTTTTTTACTGGACGTTGATAACTTCAAAGGTATTAATGATACACTCGGACATGCGTTTGGAGACGAAGCACTCCGTGAATTTGGCTTTCGCGCAAGTATGTTATTCAGATCTTCGGATATTTCAGGAAGGATCGGCGGAGATGAATTCATGATTTTCCTGAAGGATATTCCGGAAGAAATGATGGAGGAAGAAACGCATAAACTTGCAGAATTCATAGCACATTTCAGCGCAGGAAACGGTTATATCAGACATGAAGTGACGGCAAGTGTAGGTGGAGCTCTTTTTCCGAAAGACGGAGATACATTTGAAAAGCTTTATGAAGCTGCAGACAGAGCACTATACAAATCGAAGAATCATGGAAAGAGTAAAGTGACGATGGTTGGATGAGGTTTTGGATATTCTGTATAATAAAGTAAATAAAATTCGTCAAAATATCACTTCACTTGTTTAGATAAAAAAAGAAATGAGCATTTTGGCGAATGTTTCAAAAAAACTTTGTGGAATTGTGGCATAGGAAAAAAAAATGAGTTTCGGTATACTGAAAAGGTATTAAGGAATGTTTAACCAATGTATATGGCATGGAGGAAAATGTAATGGCAAGTTTATCATTAGAGAATATTACAAAACAGTATCCTAATGGCTTCGTAGCTGTTAAGGACTTCAACCTTGAAGTTCAGGATAAGGAATTTATCATTTTCGTAGGACCTTCAGGATGTGGAAAATCTACAACACTTCGTATGATCGCAGGATTGGAAGACATTTCTTCCGGTTCATTAAAGATTGGTGGAAGAGTTGTAAACGATGTAGAACCTAAGGACAGAGATATCGCAATGGTATTTCAGAACTATGCTCTGTATCCGCACATGACAGTATATGATAACATGGCATTTGGACTTAAACTCAGAAAAGTTCCGAAGGATGAAATTGACAAAAAGGTTAAAGATGCAGCAAAGATTTTGGATTTGACAAATCTGCTTGATCGTAAACCGAAAGCTCTTTCCGGTGGACAGAGACAGCGTGTTGCAATGGGACGTGCAATAGTACGTAATCCTAAGGTATTCCTGATGGATGAACCTCTTTCAAATCTGGATGCAAAGCTTCGTGTTCAGATGCGTACAGAGATTGCAAAGCTGCACCAGAGACTTGGTACAACAATTATTTATGTAACACACGATCAGACTGAAGCTATGACTCTGGGTACCAGAATTGTAGTTATGAAGGATGGTATTGTTCAGCAGGTTGATACACCGCAGAATCTGTATGATGCTCCGTGCAACCTCTTTGTTGCGGGATTCATGGGATCTCCGCAGATGAACTTTATGGATGCAGTTGTTGAAATCAAGGGAGAGACAGCATATCTTAAGATTGCTGATCAGAGCATTGAACTTCCGCCGGCTAAGTCCAAGAAGATGGTTGAAGGTGGTTATAACGGAAAGACAGTTACATTTGGTATTCGCCCGGAAGATGTAGATGATTCCGAAATGTTTGTTAATACAGCAAAGGCAGTATTTGAGTCAACTGTTAATGTATATGAGCTGCTTGGCGCAGAAGTTTATCTGTACTTTGATCTGGAAGGCTTCCCGATCACAGCAAGGGTTGATTCCCGTACAACAGCAAGACCTGGTGATAAGGTTAAGTTTGGTTTCGATGTTGAAAAGATTCATGTATTTGACAAAGAAACAGAACTTGTTATTACAAACTAATTGCAAATCCAAGGGGGATGCAGAAATGCATCCCCTTTTTGCGTGAATAAGCAGAGCCATGTGACTTTGCGCAGACATTGTGTTCACACAAATGGATGCGAAAAGACATATGGCGATCAAGGAGGCCGAGGAGTCGAAGACTCCGAAGGCGGTGTCTGCTTATTGGAAACTACTATTGGTATAAGCGAAGCTGTGCTTGCAGATACCTGTAAAATGCATTAGAATAAGCAATATGGCGCATATGGTTTATCCACATGTAGTGGGAAAGGAAGCAGAAGGCATGATATCCGCACAGGTTATAAAAACAAGCATAGAAGAACTTCAGACAATCACAAGAGTGGATTTATGTGTACTTGATTTAAGTGGGAGCGTTGTTGCCTCTACGAAGGAAAGTGAAAGCATTGACTCGGGATTGATTACAAATTTTGCAAATTCACCCGTTGACAGTCAGGTGATCGGTAATGATCATTTGTTGAAGGTTTTGGATGAAGGTGAACTTGCATATATACTAATTGCCAGTGGAAATGGTGAGAGTACTTATACAGTTGGAAAGATTTGTGTGAGCCAGCTGCAAAACCTGATTGTTGCTTACAAAGAACGCTATGACAGAAATAATTTTTTCCAGAATCTGATGTTGGATAATCTTTTACTCATTGATATATATAATCGTGCGAAGAAACTGCACATAGAGGTAACCGTTCCGCGTGTTATTATTCTGATTGAGACAAATACGGAAAAAGATAATACGGTTGCAGAACTGCTGGGCGGAATGTATACGTCACAATCAGGTGATTATATTACTGCTGTGGATGAAACCAGTGTTATTTTGATAAAGTCGCTCGCTTCCGGAGAGAATTATGATGCGGTAAAGCAAATTGCTACAACGATTGTTGATATGATTAATACAGAAGCAATGATGAATGTACGTGTAGCATATGGAACGATTGTAAGTGAGTTGAAGGATCTGAGCAAATCCTATAAAGAAGCCAAAATGGCACTTGAAGTAGGGAAGATCTTTTATGTGGAAAAAAAGGTAAATGCATACAATACATTGGGAATCGGGCGTTTGATCTATCAGCTTCCCATTAATTTGTGCAGAATCTTCATTGAAGAGATTTTTGGTGAGAATGATATTCTTGAGAGTTTGGATGAAGAAACACTAAATACGATCAACAAGTTTTTTGAAAACAATTTGAATGTTTCTGAAACTTCCAGACAGTTATTTATTCACAGAAATACGCTTGTATACCGTATAGAAAAGCTTGAAAGAAGTACAGGGCTAGACATTAGAAAATTTGATGATGCATTGACATTTAAGATTGCACTTATGGTAGCGAGTTATATGAGATATCTTGATACGCATGAATATTGATTATTTTTATGCAGGAATAAAAGGAAACGGCCGGATTTATTTTTTCCTGCCGTTTCTTTTTGTTTAAACAAAAAACAAAGACTGCTTTATAAACTATGCAGTGGTCTTTGTTTTTTTGCAAATGTATAAATTGGAAGAACTTGATGTCATTAGGTAATCATTTTGAAAGTAATATCTTTACAGTCCTTTATAATCAAATAATGGAATAAAACTTTCGCTTGCGGTGTCGCTTCCCTGAACAAAACCGTTTTCAACACCAATTGAAATAGCAAAGTCTGTAAGTGCATCATATTCTTCAGAATCAATTTTTTTGGTTAAGGACGGAAAAATTTTGGCCTGCGCCGTAGGTGTATATTGACTCATAATACTAATATATATTTGTGAGTCAAATGTATCATGGAGATATTGAATGACATTTTTAGAGTCATCAAATGATCCTGGAAGCATCAGATGTCTTACAATAACCCCCTTTTTCATGAGGGGACCAGAATAATCCTGAAAGTCATCAATAGAATCTGCAGAAGAAAGATCCTCAATCAGTTCATTATATTGTGTTGCAGATATTGTAAGAGCAGAATTATCTTCAGGTCTATAAAATGCAGGGGCACCTGTTTGACGAATCATCTCATGCAGCGCATCATTACAGCGTTCAAAATAATCAGGGGCATTGGAGTATTGCGCACTTAGCCTGGCAGATACATATTTGCAGTCAGGAAGATAAATATCAATCAGCCCATCGAGTATGCGAAGTGTTTCCGGAAGTTCATATCCGCTTGTATTATATACAATAGGAATATATAAGCCGTGATCTTTGGCGTAAGTAAGCGCGGCGGCAATTTGTGGAACGAAGTGAGTTGGAGTAACCAGATTAATATTGCAGGCATCCTGCTCCTGCAGCTCCAGAAAAATTTCAGAAAGCCGCTGTACAGTAACTGTTTTCTGAATTTCACTGTGTGCAATGGAATAATTCTGGCAGAAAATACAACCCATGTTGCATCCGCTGAAAAAAATTGCACCAGATCCTGTTGTGCCAGAAATACAGGGTTCTTCCCACATATGCAGAGCTGCTCTTGCTGCGGTAATAATGTTGGTCTGACCGCAATAACCCGTTTGCCCATTTAGTCTGTTCACATGGCAATTCCTGGGGCAAAGGGTACAGTCTGAAAGAAGTTTATTATAGGTTTGTTTATTCATGAAATATAAGATCCTTTACAAAAAAGCCACGATGCCGTGAAGGACACATGCACGTTTGCTTTCAGAAGTAATCAGGCAACCTTACAACACATGAAAGATTCTGTTTAGTGCTGCTTCGTTCCCGACCTGACACGATTCACAGATTTCCATTGCATAAGACCCGATTAAATACACGAAAGGACTGCTGCATGCGCCCTTCACAGAACCATGGCTCTGTGTATTTGAATAGTAACAATATATATGTTTTTGCAGAGATTGTCAATTATCGCTTATATGGAATAATCATATTCACGAAGAGCTTTTCCCTGATCAACCAGATCTTGTAAAGTTACACTATCTACGTAATCATTGACAACTTTATCAAGACCGCGCCAAAAAGACAATGTAGGACAGTCCTCAGCGTTGGGACAGTTTACGGTATCGGAACCTTCAGATAGACATTCAACAGGAGTCAGATCACCTTCCATTGTTCGAAGAATATCACCAATCCGGTATTCATATGGCTTTCTTGCCAAGTGGTGCCCGCCATTATTGCCACGCATACTTCTAAGATATCCGGCCTTGTTTAATACCGTGACAATCTGTTCGAGATATTTGACAGTAATACCCTGACGTTCAGAAATATCTTTCAAAGCAATATATTCGCCTGTATCATGAAGCGCAAGATCAATCATGACGCGAAGAGCATATCTTCCCTTTGTTGAAATTTTCATATTCATTCCTCATTTCTGTTTGTAAAAACATAGGATCTGTACAATATAGTTATCTGACTGCATCAGGATTATCTTAATGCATGCAGGAAGCGATTGCGGTGAATATAATTATTATATATAATACGCATATATCATAACACAGGTTTAAGGAGAAATACTAGTAAAATAGTATGAAATGTCTGATTAGATGAAAAAAAGCGAAGAAGAGAAAACAGAAAAAGAACAGCATAAAAAACAAATAAAGTATATGAAGGCTGCGATGATGCAGGCAAAAAAAGCATATCAGTTGGGAGAAGTGCCAATTGGATGTGTGATTGTTTATCATGACCAGATCATTGGAAGAGGCTATAATAGGAGAAATACAGATCATTCTGCACTGGCACATGCTGAAATAACAGCGATCAGAAAAGCCGATCGTTTTTTGCAGGACTGGAGGTTGGAAGAATGTACACTTTATGTGACACTCGAACCATGTCAGATGTGTGCGGGTGCTATTGTACAGGCTCGTATTCCCGAGGTCGTAATTGGTACAATGAATCCGAAGGCGGGGTGCGGCGGATCTATTTTGAATATTCTGGAGAATCCGGAATTTAACCATCAGGTGAAGGTTAAAAGAGGGGTAATGGAAGAGGAATCAAGCCGTCTTCTGAAAGACTTTTTTACAGAACTTCGCATCAGAAATCGTATGGAAAAAAAGAGTCACGTGACACAGAATCCCCCAGGCAGGGTTGACGGACAGGAATAAATTGAGTACAATTCAGTCGTTATCAGATCAGAAAGGACATATCTGTATGCACGAATTACCGGTAGTAATGGATATCATTCGGGAGATGGATGACCAAGCGCAAAAATGTGGATTTGAAAAAATTACAGAAATTGATCTTGTAATTGGGGAATTGTCTTCTGTTGTTGATGAATCCGTACAAATGTATTTTGATGTTGCTTCTCAGGATCATCCCTGTGAAAATGCAAAACTGAAATTCGAGCATGAACCTGCTATGCTGAAATGTAAAGAATGTGGGAATGAGTTTCCGCATGAAAGAACATTTACCTGCCCTAAATGCGGAGAAGAAAGTGCGTTGATCAAAGGAAGCGGGCGAAGTTTTTATATTCGTTCGTTTGACGGAGAGCTAGCAAGAAACAGGAAGAAAGGGAATCAAAATGAAAGTTATTATAATGAAAGAGCTGTTGGAGGCAAATGACCGTCTGGCAGAAGACAATCGTAATTATTTTAAGGAAAATCATGTATTATGCGTTAATCTGATGGGATCACCGGGAGCTGGCAAAACAACGCTGATCTCAGCCATTGCCGATGAGTTGAGTGATATAAAGATCGGAGTCGTGGAAGGCGATATTGCTTCTTCCATTGATGCGGATGAACTGGAAGAAAAAGGAGTTCATTCTTCCCAGATCAATACATGCGGCGAATGTCATTTGGATGCACATGTTATTCGCCAGGGTGCAGAAGAAATAGCAATGAAGGATGCAATTGTATTTGTGGAAAATGTCGGGAATCTGATCTGCCCGGCAGAGTTTGATCTTGGGGAAGCAGTCAGACTTCTTGCTGCAAGTGTCCCGGAAGGCGATGATAAGCCATATAAATATGTTCCCATGTTTAGCTATGCCGATGTGGTGGCTCTGACAAAGTGTGACCTGAAAGAAGCCGTTGGATTTGATACAGCGTATTTTGAGAAAGGACTTCGTGCAGTTTCGGAAGCACCTTTATTTGAAGTCAGTCTAAAGAGCGGACAGACCAAAGAAGGAATAAAAGAATTGGCTGAATTTTTGAGAGAAAAGTATGAAAATATGTGATTTTTCCATGCAAGTCCTGTCAATATAAGAGTAAAATATTTATAATAGTACAAAATCCCGGTACAACTGTTATAATAGCTGTATCGGGATTTTGTATATAAAAAAATGAATTTTAGATAGGAAAAGACAGGATGTATTATGAGCAAAGGGAAAGAAAAAAACATAAAAAAGCTGGGAAAATCAGAAACAAATTAATAATTGAGAGAATTTCATAATTCATAGGCCTTGATTTTACTTATGTTTCAGAGCATATAAAAAACAACTTACCCCGATCCGATATATATTTTGTCAAATATTATCCACATCGAAAGGAGATAAGCTGCAAAATATGTATCGTCAACAATCATTGATTACTTTAGACCAGTTCTATGAA
>JAGOGF010000168.1 GCA_017996845.1 Butyrivibrio sp. | reverse complement strand
GCATGGAAACCAGTTACAGCGGCAGATATTAAGCGTTTTGGTTATGCATCTGTAATTGTTCCTGAATATACAGTATCCAGAAAAGGAACAGCTGTATATAATGCTGTCCAGGGTGAAGGATGCATTGCACTTATGGAACAGGCTGCAAAGGGATATACACTTACCAGAACCTACAATATTTTTGCAGATGCTAATCGTGGCAGTAAAATAACAAGAGCAACGGGTACACCGGTTACAGTAAAAATAAAGCTTGATAAGTCTCTCCAGAAGGCGGGCAGAACATTCGAAATGGTCGGCGTTTCTGCAAATGGCGCAACCAAAGTATATCCGGATCTTGATCAGGATGACAGTACGATAACAATAGCATGTCAGAATTTTTATGCCTTTGCTGTGGCTTATAAGGATAAAAAAGTAAAATAACAGATTAAAATTACAAATGTGTCCTACAGAGCGCCAAAGCTCTGTAGGATTTTTTATATGCAGAAAAAGTAAAAAAACAATTGAAAAAAGTTATAACTGTCAGCATAATTAGCACAGCAGAACGAAACAAAAAATGAAAATTTTTTAATCAGGAGCCGCACATGGATGAATCTTTTTACAGAGAATGGTTTAAGGGCTTTTCAGATAGTATAGATGAGATGAAGGCAGAGGACAGAAGCTCGCTGCTCAGACATTGTGCAATGCGCTGCGCGGATTCCGGAGTTATGGCACGATATGAACAGCATTTTCAGGAAGTACATGGTGACCGGGATGCATTTTATCTGCGTTTGGATGAATTGGAAGGCGTGCGCGGAGAAGTGATTATTCCCAATAAGGAATATTTGGTAATTTTCCCGAAATGTCTGTGTGATCTTCATGTCTCGGGAGGCGTGAATACACCGAACCTGTGTGAGTGTTCCAGACAGAGTATTCTGTATGTAAATGAGAAAATATGGGGGAAACACCAATGCGTTGTAGAATGTGCCGGTACTATATTATCAGGAGAAGATGAATGCAGGTTTAAAGTAATATACTGCTGAAATTTTTTGACTGTATTTGATAAGGTGATAGAAGAGACAATTTAAATTGTCATAAGTTATATTATAAAATTTTTAATTCTATATAGAGATGGTGTTGTGCTTCTTGACAACAAGTATATACAATGTATATACTTGTAATGGAAGGTGGTGATAAATATGCAGGCAACAATAAAAAAGTGGGGGAATAGTCTCGGATTACGTATTCCTTCCGAACTTTTGAGAGAAATCGGATTATCAGACGGAAGCAAAGTCATATTATCAAAATCTGGAAATGATATACTCGTGCATAAAGATTCTTCTAAACTTACGCTGGATAAACTTTTTGAAGGTTATAAAGAGGAATGTTTTCCGGAGGAGGTAAAATTTGATAATGATATCGGAAATGAGGTATGGTAATGCAATTATTTGATTCCGGTGATATTATTTATACAAATTTCACACCACAATCAGGTCATGAACAGTCTGGAATGCGCCCGGCTTTAGTGGTAAGTTCAAAGAATTTTATGGCAAAAACGCATTTTACAATAATATGCCCGATCACTCATTCCGAAAGAAATTTTCCAACGCATATTCAAGTTCCCAAAGGCCTTGCAGTCGATGGCTATATTCTTTGTGAACAATTGAAATCTTTGGATTTATTTGCAAGAGGAGCAAATAAAGTTGATAAATTGCCAGATGCGACTTTGGAAAAGATCATGGAAATTGTGAACACATTTTTTTAATGTAAATTGAGTATATTTCATTATGTAAATGCGAAAATATGACGATTGAACTTGACAGAAAAATACTTCGAGTATAGAATTAAATTACTTCGAGAGAAGAAATATATTTTGGAGGGTGAATGCAGTTGCGTATTGGAGAGATGGAACAGCAGATTTATCAATATGTTGATCAAATAAGGGATTTGCTTTCGTCTGAGCTTTGGGAGAATCTCTTACTGGATTGTACCAAGAATGAGATTCTGATTCTCTGGTTACTGTATCAGTCCAAAGAAGTGAACATGACGCAGATTGCTGAGTATATCCATGCACCTTTAAATACCGCATCCGGGATTATTTCCCGAATGGAAAAGCGGGAACTGGTCAGCAGACAGCGGAATCAGGAAGATAAGCGTGTGGTAACCATTACGCTTGGGAATAAGGGTGAAGCGCAGATAAAGTCGATCATCAAAGAGGTTGTATTTTATGGTTCCAAAATCATGCAGTCATTTTCACAGGAGGAAATGCAGCTATTCACACGCATGATGGACCGGATCATCAGTATTATGAAAGAAGAGCGTTTGAAAGAGACTGTCCATACAAAGGTGCGAAAAATCACAATTGAATAAACAAAAAAGGAATTGCAAAATTCCTTTTTTTTAGACCAAATACTTCGAGCATGGAACTATTCACATAATGAATAAAATAAATCATATTTTCATAATGGAGGAAACGGACATGAGTCACATTTATATTTTTACAGGAAAAGGCGGTGTCGGAAAGAGCTGCGTCAGTTCTGCACATGCTTATCTGAGTGCAGAGCAGGGGGTAAAGACACTTCTGGTCAGTACTGATATGGCACATAATCTGGGTGATATTTTTGAAATAAAGATGGGGAATGAACCGGTTTCTTTGTCAGAGAATCTGGATCTGTATGAAATCGATCCCAATACCGTAATGGAAAATGATTTTAAAGAGATGACAAATGCAATTAAAAATATGCTGCCGGGTATGGATGCGGATAATCTGGAGAACTTTGGCATGATCCCCGGGATGGAAGAGCTGTTTGCACTCCTCAAAATTGCAAGAATCTACAAAGCAGGTACATATGAAAGAATCATTGTAGACTGTGCGCCGACCGGTGAAACATTATCGTTATTAAAGTTTCCGGAATTGCTGTCCTGGTATATGGAGAAGCTTTTTCCAATCGGAAAAGTGGCTGTTCGTGCCCTTTCTCCAATTTCCAGGAAAATGTTTCAGGTAACAATGCCGGATAAAGCTGCAATGAATGATATGGAGAAAGTGTATTACGAAATGTTCCGGCTGCAGGAGATGCTGAAAGACAGAGCAGTTACGAGCATTCGGCTGGTCACGGTTCCGGAGAAGATGGTCGTGGAAGAAACAAAGAGAAATTATATGTATCTGAATCTATATAACTTTAATGTAGACGGAATCTATATCAACCGCATCCTGCCGGAAGATATTCATAATCCATTTTTCACACAATGGCTGGAAATACAGGAAACCTATCTCAAAGAAATTGAGCAAAGCTTTGCTGCGCTGCCAATGTACCGCATACCCTGGTATGGGGAAGAAATCAGAGGAAGCAGTGCAGTTGCAAGGATTTGCAGTGATGTGCTGGAAAAGAGAGAGGTTTTCAAACAGATTGCAATATCAGACAGAGAGACCTATGAAACAAATGAACTTGGCTATTTACTGAAAGTGCATCTGCCGTTTGTGGATAAAAAGGAGATTGATTTCTTTCAGACAAATACGGATGCGGTACTGAAAATAGGCAATTTCAAGCGTAACATCCCATTACCGAATTTGCTGAGAACATATACGATCACAAGTGCCAGATATGAGCAGGATGATCTGAATATCCAGTTTGAAAAGGAGGCGGGTGCAGATGAATAAGGAAATGGCAGACAGAATCAGGGAAGCAGGTAACTATCAGAAGAAGGCAATTCATGCGTTGTTTCCGGATCGTACCAACAGACATTTGGAAGTGATCGAACATGAAATAAGAGAAATGCTGACAAAAGAAATAGTCGAAATTGCCGGTATGGTCATGCAGTATCAGGCTAAGAGCGGGGATGAGAACGGGACAGGCAGTGCATCGAAGGAAAGCGAAGCACAGACCGGAACCTCGAAATCGAAGAAAATAAACATTGAGTGACATATAAAGATATATAAAGATATATAAAGACATATGAAGAAGGATGATAATAATATGAGAGTGATTATATATACCGGTAAAGGCGGGGTAGGTAAGACCAGTGTTGCCGCAGCAACAGCATGCAGGCTTGCAGAGGCAGGCAGGCGGGTTATGATCCTGAGTACCGATCAGGCGCACAGTCTTGGTGATTCCTTTGATTTAAAGCTGGGAAATGAGATCACAAAAGTAACGGATTTGATCGATGCGCTGGAAATCGATACGGTTCATGAGAGTGAGAAGTGCTGGCGGAATCTGAAAGACTATATGAAACAGCTGCTTACAAGCAGGAGCGAGAACAGTATTGAGGTGGAGGAACTGCTGGTATTCCCGGGACTGGAGGAACTCTTTTCACTCTTTAAGATATTGGACATCTATAACCAGAATCAGTATGATGCGCTGATTGTGGACTGTGCGCCGACCGGAGAGACGTTATCGCTCCTGAAATATCCGGAGAGCATTGCCGGAATTTTTGAAAAAGTGCTGCCGATGAAGCGGAAAGCAGTGAAAGTGGCAGGGCCTGTTGTAGAAACAGTAATGAAAATTCCGATGCCGCAGGATAATGTATTTGACGATATTACGTTTTTGATGGATAAGCTTACAGAGCTGCAGAAGCTGCTGCTGAATAAGGAGGTCGTGAGTCTGCGTATCGTAACCACACCGGAAAAAATTGTGATCAGTGAAGCAAAACGCAATTTTACCTGTTTATATCTGTATAATTATAATGTTGATGCAATTATTATCAATCGCATCTTCCCGCAGGAAGCAATGGACGGCTATTTTTCAAACTGGAAGCAGATGCAGGAAGAGGGACTCGAAGAAATTGATCAAAGCTTCTCGGAAGTGCCTAAACTCAGACTGCCGTTATTATCAAGAGAACTTCGTTCACTGGAGGTCCTGCAGGAAGCGGGAGAGATTCTGTTTAGAGACGTTGACCCCATGCAGGTTTTGTTTCAGAGAGAAATTTATCAGATCGATCAGATGGCAGATAGTAAGACTTTATATCGGATTTTGCTGCCCTTTGCAGACAAGGAGGCAGTTGATTTACAATGTGAAGGGCCTGAAATTGTGC
>JAGOGF010000167.1 GCA_017996845.1 Butyrivibrio sp. | reverse complement strand
AACTTCCGATTTATATTACGGAAAACGGAATGGCAGCAGCCGATGTGGTATCAGCGGACGGCAAAGTACATGATCCGGAACGAATCAATTTCCTGGACAGATATCTTGGTGAACTGCAAAAAGCAGCAGATGAGGGAATTGAACTTTGCGGTTATTTTCTGTGGAGCTTCCTGGATAATTTTGAATGGGATCAGGGCTACTCCAAACGATTCGGAATTGTATACAATGATTATGTGACACAGAAACGAACAGTGAAAGATTCTGCATTCTGGTATCGCAAAATAATAGAAACAAATGGAGGACTCTTGAGTGTGAATACAAAACCGAGACAGGTTCTGTTTCTGAAGCCTGTTTTTACACATAATATCTGGGGCGGAACAAAGCTTAGAACTGAATTTGGATATGATATTGCAGGGGATGATATTGCAGGGGATGATATCGGAGAATGCTGGGGAATCGCAGCACATCCAAACGGTGATGTTACGGTAAGAAGCGGCGATTATCAGGGAATGCATCTGTCGGAAGTATGGAAGAAGTATCCGGAACTGTTCGGAGCAGAAAAAGGAGAGCAGTTCCCGCTTCTGATCAAGATCATTGATGCCAGAGAAGACCTCAGTATTCAGGTTCATCCGGATGATGTTTATGCGGCGCAGCATGAAAACGGCTCGCTCGGGAAAATGGAATGCTGGTATGTACTGGAATGTGAAGAAGGCGCATCTCTGGTTGTCGGTCATAATGCAGGCAGCAGGCAGCAGCTCTGTGACATGATAGATGGTGGCAGGTGGCAGGAACTGATCCGTGAAATCCCCATTCATAAAGGCGATTTTGTACAGATTGACCCGGGAACGGTTCATGCGATCAAGGGCGGAATTCTGTTGCTGGAGACGCAGCAAAGCAGCGATATCACTTACAGGCTTTATGATTATGATCGCCTGCAGAACGGCAAGCCGCGCCAGCTGCATCTGCAGCAGAGTAAAGATGTGATTACGGTTCCGGCACCTTCTGCGGAGGAAAGTGTCCTGCATGAAACGGTAACACTGGAGCAGACACATTCAACTACAGAACATATCGCAGACAGTGTCAGGAAACTGGAGAGCTGCCAATATTACAGCGTCTATCGAATCAATGTAAATGGAAGCATTGCGTTCATGCAGGACGCACCGTTTATCCTGATGACAGTTTCAGAAGGAAGCGGATTAATAAACGGATCAGTATTACAGAGAGGCGATTTCTTTATATTACCGGCAGGACTTGGTCAGGTCGAAATGGAAGGAAAAATGCAGCTCATTGCATCTTCCGTTCAGCAGGTCGGTGCCTTTGAAGGATAAGGACCTGTAGATTACAAAAAGGTGAAATTGATAAAATGATAGCAGAAGCCATCCTGAATTTTTTAATTGAGGATGGCTTTTTTACATAAAAATTTCATAAATGCAATCAGAATTATGATATGGATAGACTGGACAAATCATATTGAATCGTGGACAATAACATAGAACAGGATAAACAGAAAGTCCGGACAGGAACAGGAGAACAGTATGCTGATCAATCACGAGGAAGATTTCAAATATTGTATGCAGGATATGGAAAGAGACTATTTCGGTGCAAGGTATACATATCAGGAACTCATGCAGAATGAACTGGTACCTTTTAAATTTAAAACCATTATTGAAAGATATCTGGTCAGGAATATTGACCGCGATACTTCTCTGGAAAGTCATTTTTATCATATGACAAGGGAAAATCCGGAATACCGTGTATACCGGCAGCTGAAAGCCCGTATACGTGTAACACAGTTAAAAAGCAGAAAATTCAGGCAGGAAAAGGAATATACGGAAAAAATATACACATTGGAGCAGTTGACGGCTCTTTCTCCGGAGGAAAAATTGGAAAAAGAAATAGCAATACGGGAAATTATTCTGTCCAAACTGGCACTCTTTGCTTTTTCTGTCTGATTCGGTGAAATGCACCATAGGTGACGGTTTCGGAAGAATTCAGTCAGGGGATTCCGGGCAATGTATGGTTACAGATGAAAAAAACATACTTGCTTTTCGGCTGTCTCCATGATATATTTGCAGAGCGCACAATTTCTGTGCATTCTGCTTTGCAATCCGGCGATTCTGCCAAATATTTCAGAGCAAAAATAAAATACTTAATTGACAAACGGGGGCATTTGTTTTACTATGAATAAGAACAAATGTTCTACCGGAAGGGGAAAACAATGGAACGAGAAGAAAAACAAAAAGCATTGGATGCTGCTCTTGGGCAGATCGAAAAACAGTTTGGCAAGGGTGCCGTAATGAAGCTTGGTGACCCATCAAACACAATGAATGTTGAAACAATTCCGACCGGTTCTCTGAGCCTGGACATTGCACTTGGACTTGGCGGGATTCCAAAAGGCCGTATCGTCGAAATATATGGACCGGAATCCAGTGGTAAAACGACCGTGACGCTTCATATGATTGCGGAAGTGCAGAAAAGAGGCGGTATTGCCGGATTTATCGATGCAGAGCATGCACTGGATCCGGTGTACGCAAAGAACATTGGTGTAGATATTGATAATTTGTATATTTCCCAGCCGGACAGCGGAGAGCAGGCACTCGAAATCACAGAGACCATGGTTCGCTCCGGTGCAATTGATATTGTTGTAGTCGATTCCGTTGCGGCACTTGTTCCAAAAGCGGAAATTGATGGCGAAATGGGTGATTCGCATGTTGGACTGCAGGCACGTCTGATGTCTCAGGCACTTCGTAAACTGACTGCGGTCATCAGCAAGTCAAACTGTACAGTTGTTTTCATTAATCAGCTGCGTGAGAAGGTCGGCGTGATGTTCGGAAGTCCGGAAACAACAACAGGCGGTCGTGCACTCAAATTCTATTCTTCTGTACGACTGGATGTGCGCAGAATTGAACAGATTAAACAGAGTGGGGAAGTAATCGGAAACCGAACAAGAGTCAAAGTTGTAAAGAATAAGATTGCGCCGCCATTTAAAGAAGCAGAGTTTGATATTATGTTCGGTAAAGGAATCTCCTATACAGGCGATGTGCTTGATCTGGCAGCAAATTGCGATATCATTAATAAAAGCGGTGCATGGTATCAGTATGAAGGAGAGAAAATCGGACAGGGACGTGAGAATGCCAAGCAGTATCTGGAAATGAATCAGGGAATCCTTGCTGAAGTAGATGAAAAGGTACGTGAGCACTATGCACTTCCGGAAGATGCTTATACGGCTCAGAAGGCTGCAGAAGCAAAGAAACAGGCAGGCGCAGCTGCAAAAGCAGCAGAGAAAGCTGAAAAAGCGGCAGAAAAGGCTGCAAATACTGCAGATGACAAAATAAAGAGTAAATAATTAAAATCGCAAATGATAGATGAAAAGATCCATAAGTAAGAAAAGATCAAAAGAGGGCTTATGGCCCTCTTTTTGTAATAGGTATTGTAAAAATGGAACGTGTGGACAGGAAAACGGTTTGGTCATGAAACCAGAAGAGAAGATTGAGGCAGGCAGCAGATGATTGTATCAGAAGTAGTATCTTTTGATAAAAAAAGAAGCAAAATCTATTTGGATGGTGAATATGCATTTCTTCTCTACAAAGGCGAGATCAGACAATATTGCATAGAACAGGGGGCGGAACTGTCAGAAGATGCCTATGAGGAAATCCTTTGTACAGTCCTTCCTAAGAGAGCAAAACTTCGGGCTATGAATTTATTACAGAAACAGGATTATACGGAGAAAAAACTGCGGGATAAACTGCACGATGGATGTTATCCGGACAGCTGTATTAATGAGGCGGTGGATTATGTTAAATCTTATCATTATATTGATGACAGACGCTATGCGACCGATTATGTACAATATTATATGAGTCTGCGCAGCCGGAATCGTATTGAAATGGACCTGATGAAAAAAGGGATTGCACGGGATCTGATTTCGGACGTAATGACACCATGCTATGAATTTGCAGATCCACAAATTGAAATAAAACAGGCAACGGAACTTTTACATAAAAAGCATTACGATTCAAAAACAGCTGATATGAAAGAAAAGCAGAGAATCATGGGCTTTCTGTATCGTAAAGGATTCTCACAGGACGTGATACACAAGGTGCTTTCTCTTGACATAACAATGGATTAAGCGTAAGATTGAATTGTTGTAAAATTGTATAAGAGGAAGACTGAAAAAGCCGTTCTATACAAAATATTGTACAATGAAAACTGAATAAGGAGGTGCTCCTGTAATGATTACTGTGATTGCAGTAGTAGCAACTCTTGTCATTTCTGTTCTGATATCGGTTACTGCAACAAATACTTACCATAAAAAAGTTGCGGATCAGAAGATCGGTAGTGCGGAAGAAAGGGCAAGAAAGATTATCGATGAAGCACTCAAATCTGTGGAAGACACCAAACGTGAAAAACTTCTGGAAGTGAAGGAAGAATCATTAAGAGCAAGAAACGACCTTGATAAAGAAGTACGTGAGCGTAGAGCGGAAGTACAGCGCTCTGAACGTAGGGTTCAGCAGAAAGAGGAAAATGTCGAAAAGAGATCTGATGCGATTGAAAAGAGAGAAACTGGGTTAAATGTACGTGAAGAGGCGCTTGCTAAGAAAAGTGCCGATGTTGCGAAACTTAATGAACAGAGGTTACAGGAACTGGAGAAGATCTCAGGCTTAACCTCCGAACAGGCAAAGGAATATCTTTTAAAAATTGTTGAAGATGATGTGAAGCATGAATCAGCTCTTATGATCAAGAATATGGAGTCTGAGGCAAAAGAAGAAGCGGATAAGAGAGCAAAGGAAATCGTGGTAAATGCAATTCAGAGATGTTCTGCAGACCATGTATCCGAGACAACCATATCCGTGGTACAGCTTCCAAATGATGAAATGAAAGGCAGAATTATCGGTAGAGAGGGAAGAAATATCAGAACTCTTGAAACGATGACCGGAGTTGATCTGATCATTGATGATACACCTGAAGCAGTTGTTATTTCAGGATTTGATCCGATCAGAAGAGAAGTTGC
>JAGOGF010000011.1 GCA_017996845.1 Butyrivibrio sp. | reverse complement strand
CCGAGAGCTGCACTGACAGCTGATGAGATTGCTACAGAAGCAGATTTCTTCTGCTTTGGTACAAACGATCTGACACAGATGACATATGGTTTCTCCAGAGATGATGCAGGTAAATTCCTTGGCGCTTACTATGACAGCAAGATCTTTGAGAGTGATCCGTTTGCAAGACTGGATCAGACTGGTGTAGGCAAGCTTATGGAAATGGCAATCAAGCTTGGCAAACCTGTTAATCCGAAGCTTCACGTAGGTATCTGCGGTGAGCATGGCGGAGATCCGACATCTGTTGAGTTCTGTAATACAATCGGACTTGATTATGTATCCTGTTCTCCTTTCCGTGTGCCGATCGCAAGACTTGCTGCAGCACAGGCAGAGATCAAGAGAAACAAGAAATAATTTTTTCACAGTAATGTGGATGAATACTCCCCCGGAGAAGAAATTCCCCGGGGGTTTTCTTTACAGGCTTATCTGGGGAGTTTGTTCATATGGACATTGCCGTATTAAGTGATATACATAGTAATCATTCAGCGTTTCAGGCATGTTTTGATTATGCAGTGGGGAAAGGCATTACCAATTTTGTGTTACTGGGTGACTACATAACAGATGCTCCTTATCCACAGAAAACAATGGAACTGATATATGTGATCCGAAAATATTTTAATTGTTGGATGGTACGTGGCAACAGGGAAGAATACCTGCTGAATTATGTGAAAAACGGTAGGCAGGGATGGCACAAAGGATCTGCGAGCGGATCACTTCTGTATACCAGTGAAAATCTGACGCAGAAGGATTATGAACTTTTTGAAACGCTTTCAATTTATCAGGTCTGGAATCAGAAAGGGTTTCCCAAATTTGAAATGTGCCATGGATCTCCGGAATCATCCAAAGAACTTCTTTTTAAAGATAAGAGAAATACCAGAAAAACCTTGTCTCATCTGAAAACAGAGATGCTGTTGCATGGGCACAATCATGTTCAGGAATCTTATGACTACAGAGGCAAAAAATCTGTGAATCCCGGATCCGTTGGAATTCCATGGTACTTTGGCGGAAAAGCGCAGTTTACGATTCTGCACGGGAATGGACAAGTGTGGGAAGAAGAAAATTTGCAGCTGGAGTATGACAGAAATGAGATTCTGAAAGAATTTTCGTCCAGTGGATTAATGGAAATCGCGCCGGCTTGGGCTGCGGTTACCATGCATACGATTCGAACAGGCATAGATCTGAATGAAACGGTACTTCTTCGTGCGATGCGATTATGTGAAGAAGAACAAGGAAAAGCACATTGGCCGGATATTCCGGAAAAATATTGGGCAATTGCACTCAAAGAAAATCATATTGATTTATTGGGGAAAGAAATACCGCATAAGACAGAGTGAATGCATCAAATGTAAAAAAAAAATTAAAAAAAGTAAACAAAATGGATGTGCTTTTTGAAAAACGTTTAAAATGCCTGATTTTAGGCACTTTTCTGAAAAAAATGAAATAATGAACCAAATTTGCACTGCGCATTTAAGAGAAAAGATGAGAAAAAAAGAGAAAAGATCAGAAAAATCGAAATAGTACAGCTCATTTCCGGTTGCAATCAAATGCTTATCTCTTTAATATATCTCTTTAGAAGTTAGCACTCAACATATATGAGTGCTAACAAAAATGAAAGATCATAAAATTGCATGTATAAAGGAGGCTTTACAATGAAATTAGTACCATTAGCAGACAGAGTTGTATTAAAACAGCTTGAGGCAGAGGAAACCACAAAGTCAGGTATCGTTCTTCCAGGTAAGGAAAAAGAAAAGCCGCAGCAGGCAGAAGTGATTGCCGTTGGACCTGGCGGAATGGTTGATGGCAAAGAAGTTAAGATGGAAGTTTCAAAGGGAGATACTGTTATCTACTCCAAGTATGCAGGAACAGAAGTTGAAATGGAAGATGTAAAATACATTATTGTAAAACAGAGCGACATTCTTGCTGTTGTAAAGTAATTTTAAGATGAAAATAATCAGAGTAAATAAACAGGAGGTCATTTAAAATGGCAAAGACAATTAAGCATGGTGCAGAAGCACGTCTTGCAATGGTAGAAGGCGTAAATAAACTGGCTGATACAGTGGGTATGACAATTGGACCGAAAGGAAGAAACGTAGTTCTGGATAAGTCCTATGGTGCTCCGACGATAACCAATGATGGTGTTACAATTGCAAAAGAAATCGAACTGGAAGATCCATATGAAAACATGGGCGCACAGCTCGTTAAGGAAGTTGCTACGAAGACAAATGATGTGGCAGGTGATGGAACGACAACAGCTACTGTTCTTGCACAGGCTATGATCAATGAAGGAATGAAGAACCTGGCTGCAGGTGCTAACCCGATCGTTCTGCGTAAGGGAATGAAGAAAGCTACCGATGCTGCAGTTGCAAGCATCAGCAAGATGGCAACAAAGGTTAAGGGCAAAGAACAGATTATGAGAGTTGCCGCTGTTTCTTCCGGAGATGAAGAAGTAGGCAAGATGATCGCGGATGCAATGGAAAAGGTTTCAAATGATGGGGTTATCACAATTGAAGAATCCAAGACCATGCAGACAGAACTTGATCTGGTAGAAGGTATGCAGTTTGACAGAGGCTATATTTCAGCATATATGGCAACTGATATGGACAAGATGGAAGCAGTTCTGGATGATCCGTTTATCATGATTACAGATAAGAAAATTTCCAGTATCAATGATATCCTTCCACTGTTGGAGCAGATCGTAAAGACCGGTTCCAAGCTGCTGATCATTGCAGAAGATGTTGATGGAGAAGCACTCACAACTTTGATCGTAAACAAACTGCGTGGAACATTTAATGTAGTTGCGGTTAAGGCTCCTGGTTATGGCGACAGAAGGAAGGCTATGCTGGAAGATATCGCTATTCTGACAGGCGGTAAGGTAATCAGCTCTGATCTGGGTCTTGAACTCAAGGATACAACAATGGAAGATCTTGGACGTGCAAAGAGTGTCAAGATTGAGAAGGAAAAAACAACTGTTGTTGATGGCGATGGAGACAAGAAGGAAATTCAGGCAAGAATCAATCAGATCAAGAAGCAGATCGAAGATACAACTTCTGATTTTGATAAGGAAAAGCTGCAGGAGCGTCTTGCAAAGCTTGCAGGCGGCGTAGCAGTTGTACGTGTCGGCGCAGCTACAGAGACCGAAATGAAGGAAGCAAAATATAGAATGGAAGATGCCCTGAATGCAACCAGAGCAGCAGTTGAAGAAGGTATTATCTTTGGCGGCGGCAGTGCATATATTCATGCATCCAAAGATGTTGAGAAACTTGCAGAGAGTCTGGAAGGCGATGAGAAGACCGGTGCAAAGATCGTACTCAAGGCATTGGAATCTCCTTTATACCACATTGCAGTAAATGCAGGTCTGGACGGATCTGTTATTGTAAACAAGGTAAAAGAAAGCAAGATGGGCGTTGGCTTCAACGCATATACAGAACAGTATGTTGATATGGTAACAGATGGAATTCTGGATCCTGCCAAGGTTACCAGAAGCGCACTTCAGAATGCAACAAGTGTAGCAAGCAGTTTCCTGACAACAGAAGCAGCTGTTGCAACGATTAAAGAACCGATCCCGGCTGCACCGGCAGGAAATCCTGGAATGGGAATGATGTAATTACATAGCGTTATGGATAGTATGCACTGATATTCTGGTGAAACGGAATTCAGTAAAAAAAGGGCGTCCTGCAAGTGTATTTGCAGAGGCGCTCTTTTGGCTTTGAGAGGAAAGAATATGATTAAGCTCGCCATATGCAACAGGAAAATCAAATGTTTATGATATAAAAGTGCATCAACGTATGCTAAAGCGCAGGGAAGCACACAATAACTCCCTCTTGTAACTCATAACCCAATTTGATAGAATAGTTCGGTAAGTTTGTGCAGAAATAGAGAGAAAGAGGCTTTTGAGGGGATATCTGATACCATGACACATCTCGTGTTAATTGCAATAGCGCCATCATTGTTGCTTATTTTATATATCTACAATCTTGATAAAATTGAAAGTGAACCTGTCAGACTGCTGGTTAAGCTGTTTTTTTTAGGAGGTATTTCAACAGTCAGTGCAATGCTTTTGGAGATGGCTGGCGAAAATATTCTGCAACGTATGGTACCTGATTCTACTACAATACGCTATATGATCCTGGAGAACTTTCTGGTCGTTGCGATGGTGGAAGAGGGAGGAAAGTATCTTGCGGTTCGCTTCAGCACATGGAAGAACAAAGCCTTTAACTTTCGATTTGATGGAGTAGTATACTGTGCCACTGCGTCTCTTGGCTTTGCAGCTTTTGAGAATATTCTTTACGTGATCAGTTACGGAACATCCATAGCTCCAACCCGTGCGGTTACCGCAATTCCGCTGCATTGTATTGCGGGGGTATTTATGGGACATTATTATGGACAGGCTAAATTGATGGAAGATAAAGGCCGTCATAAGATGTCAGTTCTATATACAGTTTGCAGTCTTATGATTCCCATATTGATTCATGGGTGCTATGATTTCCTTGCAACAGCAGAAAATGGGTTTTATTCCTATATTTTTCTGGGATATATCATCGTGCTTGATCTTGCAGCATTTCGAAAGGTTCGCAGATATTCCAGAGAAGATAAAGCAGTATAGGTGATTATAAAATAAAAGGATTAAGCGTAAGTTACTTACGGGAGGAAGAAAATGAAAGAATTAAAAGATTATGTACGAACAATACCGGATTTCCCTGAAAAAGGAATCATGTTCAGAGATATTACAAGTGTACTGCAGGATGGTGACGGACTTCATCTTGCAATCGATACCATGCAGGATAAGGTGAAAGATCTTGATTTTGATGTTGTTGTCGGAGCAGAATCCCGGGGATTTATTTTTGGGACTCCAATTGCATATAACCTTCATAAACCGTTTGTGCTGATCCGTAAAAAGGGAAAGCTCCCATGTGAAACAGTAGAAGTAAGCTACGATCTGGAATATGGTCAGGCAACACTTGAGATGCATAAGGATTCCATTAAAAAGGGACAGAAGGTTCTGATCGTGGATGACCTGATTGCAACAGGTGGTACGACAGAAGCAATGATCAAACTCATAGAGTCACTTGGCGGAGAAGTTGCAGGTGTTCTGGTTATGATGGAACTTGCAGGTCTGAAGGGACGCGAAAAAATAAGTGGATATCGTCTTGATTCAGCAATTGTATACGAAGGAAAATAATCGTTCGTCAGAGGCAGAGCAAAAGCATGGCAGAAGAAAAATTTGATGATGGAAAAATAGAAGAAATAAAAGAACATCAGTCACCTGAAAAACTGTATCAGGGCTTGATTGAGCGCGTCCAGAGATATCACCCGTCTGATGATATTACGCTGATCGATAAAGCGTATCATACTGCGGCAGAAGCTCATAAAGAACAACAGCGTAAATCAGGTGAGCCATATATCATACACCCGCTCTGCGTTGCCATTATTCTGGCAGATCTGGAAATGGACAAAGAGACAATTGCAGCCGGGCTTCTTCATGATGTTGTGGAAGATACCATTCTGACCAAAGAAGAAATTGGAAAAGAGTTCGGGCCGGATGTCGCACTTCTGGTAGATGGTGTGACCAAATTGCAGAGCTTGCAACTGTCTACAGATTATAAGGATAAAACGCCGGATCAGCTTGAAATGCAGGCACAGAATTTGCGTAAGATGTTTCTTGCCATGGCAAAAGATATCAGGGTAATTCTGATTAAGCTGGCAGATCGCCTGCATAATATGAGAACACTGAATTACATGCCGCCTGAAAAGCAGCACCGGATTGCCCAGGAGACGCTTGATATATATTCTCCGATTGCAGGAAGACTTGGTATATCCAAGATCAAGGTTGAACTGGATGACCTGTCTCTGAAATATCTCAGACCGGAAGTGTATTACGATCTGGTTGAAAAGGTAACGGAGAGAAAAAGCGAAAGGGAACAATATGTGGAAGATATTGTGAAAGATGTCGAGACACATATTGAAGCGGCAGGAATTAAGGGCGAAGTGAATGGCCGCGTAAAGCATTTTTTCAGTATCTATAAGAAAATGCGCAATCAGGGAAAAACACTGGATCAGATTTACGATCTGTTTGCGGTAAGAATTATTGTGGATACGGTGAAAGACTGCTATGCGGCGCTTGGTGTGATCCATGAGATGTATAAGCCGATTCCCGGCAGATTCAAGGATTATATCGCAATGCCCAAACCGAACATGTATCAGTCGCTGCACACGACACTGATCGGACCGACAGGACAGCCTTTTGAAATTCAGATTCGAACCTATGATATGCATCGTGCTGCGGAGTATGGTATTGCGGCACACTGGAAATATAAAGAAGCATCCGATGGGAAGAAAGTTCGGACGCAGGAAGAAGAAAAGCTGGTATGGCTGCGCCAAATTCTGGAATGGCAGCGTGATATGTCTGACAATCAGGAGTTCATGAATCTATTAAAGAGCGACCTGAATCTTTTTTCAGAAGATGTATATTGCTTTACACCGCAGGGAGAAGTTAAAAACCTTCCGGCAGGTTCTACGCCAATCGATTTTGCATATAGTGTTCATAGCGCTGTCGGCAATAAGATGATCGGTGCCAAAGTAAACGGCAAACTTGTTCCCATTGATTATAAGATACAGAACGGGGATCGGATTGAGGTTATTACCAGTCAGAATTCCAGAGGCCCCAGCAGAGACTGGCTCAGCATTGCCAAAAGTACCTCAACAAAGAATAAAATCAATCAGTGGTTTCGAAATGAACTGAAAGATGAAAATATTGCAAGGGGCAAGGATATGCTTGCAGCCTACTGCAAAACCAAAGGTATTGAGTATTCTGATCTGTCCAAGAACGAATATATGGATATCATCATCAGAAAGTACGGATTTCATGACTGGGATGCGGTTCTGGCTGCGGTAGGACATGGCGGACTCAAAGAGGGACAGATCATCAATAAGATGGAAGAACTCTATGAGAAGGACCATAAGAAAAATATTACAGATGAAGAAGTTCTTGCAGCAGTAGCAGAAAGCAATACCACACCCAAAATATCCGGTAAAACAAATGCAATTATTGTAAAGGGTGTTCATGATGTTGCGGTTCGTTTCTCCAAATGCTGCAATCCGGTTCCGGGTGATGATATTGTCGGATTTGTGACAAGAGGCAGAGGGGTTTCGATTCACAGGTCTGATTGTATCAATGTGATGAAAATGGCACAGGATGACCGCAGCAGATTGATTGAGGCCAAATGGGAGAGCGAAACTTCTACGGGTGGAGAAAAGTATACTGCGGATATCAAGATTTTTGCAAATGACAGAAACGGTCTGCTTGCGGATATATCCAGAGTTCTGGCGGAGAATAATATTGATATCATGTCCATGAATACGAGAACCAGCAAACAGGGGCTTGCCACAATGGAGACTTCCTTCCAGGTGACCAGCAGGGAAGAACTCAAACGTGTGATAGACAAGATCAGAACAATTGACAGCATTATCGATATAGAGAGGGCGACAGGCTGATGGCAGATACGCAGATCAGGATCAAATCCATGATTCTCGGAATGGTTCGTACAAATTGTTATGTTGTTTATCGTGAGAATGAAAATCCACGTTGTATTGTGATTGATCCGGGTGATCGGGGAGATTATATCTATCAAACGCTTTCTGAAAACAATTTTTCTATTGATCTGATCTTATTGACACACGCGCATTTTGATCATATTGGAGGAGCAAATACGCTCAGAAAGCTTTCCGGTGCACCGATTTACTGCTATAGTGCAGAAAAAGCTCTGTGCGAGGATGCTGCGCTGAATTGTTCTTCAGAATATGGTGATCCTATTACGGTTGTGCCGGATGCATATCTTGCTGATCTGCAGATGATTGAAAAGGCAGGAATGAAGTGTCAGCTTTTGGCGACACCCGGACATACGGTGGGAAGCTGCTGCTACTATTTTGAGGAAGGACATCTTCTGTTCAGCGGAGATACGCTTTTCGAGGATTCAGTTGGCAGGACAGATATGCCGACAGGTTCCATGAGTGCGCTTGTACATTCTGTAAATGAGAAACTGATGGGATTGCCGGATGATACAAACGTATATCCGGGACATGGAGGAATGACGACGATCGGGCACGAACGTGCCTGCAATGTATTCCTGTGAAAGACTGGAAAAGTAAATGCTTGCTGTTTTTTTGAATAAAGATAAATATAAATATGATATTCATTCTCTGATTAAGGCATTTTACCCTGATCAGGATGTTAAAATGTTTCTTCCACAGGAATCTGCAGGAATGCATTCGGATGATGGGATTATTTCAATTACGCTGTATATGTGTGAAGAACAGGGATATATTGAACTTGAGCTCATACGCCCGGATGGTACTTCTATGCGGAAAAAAACCGCCTGCAGTATGGGTGAGCAGGAAAACAGTATTGTTCAGGCAGACTATGCGACAAATGGTTCGAAAGAGTCTTTACAGTCACCTAAAAATGCTTTGAAACAAATTATATATGAAGCACTTTCTACAGAAAACAAGACAGAATTACCATGGGGAACTTTAACGGGGATCCGCCCGGTGAAAATTCCGATGATGCTGCTGGAAGAAGGCAGAAACAGACAGGAAATTCATGATTACATGAAATCTGTTTTTTATGCAAGTGAGGAAAAAACAGAGCTGAGTATTGACATTGCGGAACGCGAGCATCGTCTTCTGCAGGGAATAGATTACAAAAAAGGATATAGTCTTTATATCGGAATACCTTTTTGCCCTACAACCTGCCTGTATTGTTCCTTTACTTCCTATCCGATTGGAGCATGGGAAAAGGAAGTCGATGAATATGTGACGTGTCTGGAAAAAGAAATTGATTATGTTGCACAGTCTTTTGCAGATAAGCAGCTGGATACAATCTATATTGGCGGTGGAACACCAACTACACTGTCACCGGAACAAATGGACAGATTGCTTGGTAAATTAGAATCCATACTGGATTACAGCCATCTGCGGGAACTGACGGTTGAATCCGGACGTCCGGATTCTATCACGCCTGCAAAACTTGCGGTGATGAAAAAATATCATGTCAGCCGTATCTCTGTAAATCCGCAGACAATGCATGATAAAACACTGAAAATGATCGGAAGACAGCACACGGTTCAGCAGACAATCGATGCATATTATATGGCGCGGGAACAAGGTTTTGATAATATTAACATGGATATTATTCTGGGACTTCCGGGGGAGACAGAAGATGATGTAAGAGCTACCATGGAGGAAATTCAGAAGCTGCAGCCGGATGACCTGACGGTTCATTCACTTGCGATCAAACGAGCATCGAGATTACAGGAATGGATCAGGGAAAATGGTATCGAAACCATTAATAACACCGATGATATGATGCGGGTTGCGGCTGAAGGTGCAGATCGAATGGGGCTTAAGCCATATTATCTTTACCGACAGAAGAATATGGCGGGTAATTTTGAAAATACCGGATATGCCGTTGAAGGTAAGGCAGGCATTTACAATATCCTGATCATGGAAGAAAAAGAGTCTATTGTAGCACTTGGCGCAGGAAGTGTTTCAAAAGCAGTATATGACGGCGGACGGATAGAGCGCTGCGACAATGTCAGAGATGTTAAGCTTTATATGGAAAAAATTGATGAAATGATTGCAAGAAAGCACAGACTTTTCGGAAACTAGAAAAGGGCTGTGCCTTTTTTTGTTGCAACATTTAAAAATTTAGTGTATATTTCGGTATTGTGAACATGATCACTTAGAAAGAGAGATGTGCAAATGGCAAAAAAGTATTTATTGATTGTAGAGTCACCCACGAAAGTGAAGGCAATAAAGAAATTTCTGGGAGCAGGATATGAAGTTGCAGCCAGCAACGGACATGTTCGTGATCTTCCCAAAAGCCAGATGGGAATCGATGTGGAGCATGATTATGAACCCAGGTACATTACCATACGTGGTAAAGGCGATATCCTAGCCAATCTTCGTAAGATGGTCAAAAAATCGGATCATATATATCTTGCAACTGACCCTGATCGAGAAGGAGAAGCAATTTCCTGGCATCTGAGATCGGCATTGAAGCTGGAAGATACAGTTGATAAGGTATCAAGAATCACATTTAATGAAATTACAAAAAATGCTGTTAAGGAAGCGTTGAAACACCCAAGAGATATTGATATGAATCTTGTTGATGCCCAGCAGGCAAGACGCGTACTTGACAGAATGGTTGGATACAGAATATCTCCTCTTTTATGGTCGAAGATCAAGAGAGGCCTCAGCGCAGGAAGGGTGCAGTCTGTTGCACTCAGAATCATCTGTGACAGAGAGGATGAAATTAATTCGTTTATTCCGCAGGAATACTGGACACTTGACTGTGCACTGAATGTACAGGGAGAAAAGAGACCTCTGGTTGCACATTATTACGGAGACAGTAATGGAAAAAAAGAGATTCATTCCAAAGAAGAACTGGATCAGATATGTGCATCTCTTAAAGGTGCAAAATATCTTGTAACGGAAGTGAAAAAGACCGAAAAGAGTAAGAAATCCCCATTCCCGTTTACGACATCCACCTTACAGCAGGAGGCTTCAAAAGCACTCAATTTTTCAACACAGAAAACAATGCGGTTGGCGCAGCAGCTGTATGAAGGAATTGATATAAAGGGAACCGGAACGGTAGGTCTGATTACCTATTTGAGAACAGATTCTACTCGAATTTCGGACGAAGCGGCTGCAATGGCGGCTGATTATATTAAAAATGCATTTGGAGCAGAATATATTACAGAACAGTCGAATGAAAAAAAGAATAATGTTAAAATTCAGGATGCGCATGAAGCAATCAGACCGACTGATGTGACACGTACGCCCGTTATGGTTAAGGAATCTCTTAACAGGGATCAGTTCCGTCTGTATCAGCTGATCTGGAGAAGATTTATGGCCAGCCGTATGGCTGCAGCCAGATATGAAACGACCTCGATCAAAATTGCAGCAGGAGAAAGCCGGTTTACGGTTGCAGCATCAAAAACTGTTTTTGATGGATTTATGAATGTCTATACAGATGAAGAAGATCAGATTGAAAAGAACACGTTGATTAAGGGAATTGATGAGAAGACCAAGTTGAAATTTGACTCGTTTGATCCCAAACAGCATTTTACACAGCCGCAGCCGCATTATACAGAAGCTTCTCTTGTTCATGATCTGGAAGCACTCGGAATCGGCAGACCAAGTACTTATGCACCTACCATTACAACGATTCTGGCAAGGCATTATATTACCAAGGAAAGCAGAAATCTATATGTAACAGAACTGGGAGAAGTAGTCAACAAAATGATGAAAGAATCGTTTTCATCTATTGTGGACGTTAACTTTACAGCCAATATGGAGACGCTGCTGGATGGAGTTGCGGAAGGAAATGTCAGATGGAAGACAATTGTTGAAAACTTCTATCCGGATCTGAATGAAGCAGTAAATAAGGCAGAAGCTGAGCTTGAGAAAATACAGATTGCTGATGAAGAAACAGATGTTGTATGTGAACTTTGCGGCAGACATATGGTTATTAAATACGGTCCACATGGCAAATTTCTTGCCTGCCCGGGATTCCCTGCCTGTCATAATACCAAACCTTATTTTGAAAAAATCGGTGTGGCATGTCCAAAGTGCGGCAAAGATATTGTAATTAAAAAGACACGCAAAGGCAGAAAATATTATGGCTGTATCAATAATCCGGAGTGTGATTTTATGGTTTGGCAGAAACCTTCTACAGTCAGATGCGAAAAATGTGGCGGGCTGATGCTTGAAAAAGGTAACAAGCTTGTATGTGCAGATCAGGAATGCGGATTTATTTGTGATAAGCCGAGCAGGGAAGAATAATAAATCGATAAATGATGAGTTTATCTGAATATTTGCAAAATTTGATAAGTATATATATATAAACTGAATTTTCAAAAAAATGCCTTATTTTCCAATTGATGTAAAACTCCTTTTGTGCTACTATAACAATAGTTGCATCACTTCCACATATTTATTGTACAAATTGTAAAGGAGACAAGTCATGAGCAGTGTGCAGTTGCTGGATAAGACACGTAAAATCGGTAAACTTTTACATAACAGTAATTCGGGCAAAGTGGTTTTTAATGACATCTGCAAGGTGTTATGTGATATTCTGTCTTCCAATATGCTTGTGATCAGCAGAAAAGGTAAGGTTCTGGGAATCGGAGAGATTCCGGTTGTAGATTCACTTGGAGAATTACTGGTAGATCATGTCGGAAGTTTTATTGACCCGATGCTGAATGAGCGTTTGCTGACAATTCTGTCTACCAAAGAAAACGTTAATCTTGAGACACTTGGTTTTGAAAATATCGATACGCAAAAATATCAGGCAATCATTACGCCGATTGAGATAGCAGGAGAACGATTAGGAACACTGTTTATCTACAAATGTAATGAACCGTATGATATTGATGATATTATTCTATGTGAGTACGGAACAACGGTTGTAGGGCTTGAGATGCTTCGCGCGGTAAATGAAGAGAGTGCGGAAGAGACAAGAAAACTTGCGGTCGTAAAATCCGCAATCAGCACCCTTTCTTTTTCTGAAATGGAAGCAATTGTTCATATTTTTGATGAACTAAATGGCATGGAGGGAGTTCTTGTTGCCAGCAAAATTGCAGATCGTGTCGGTATAACGAGAAGCGTGATTGTAAATGCGCTTCGTAAATTTGAAAGCGCGGGCGTAATAGAATCAAGATCTTCGGGAATGAAGGGAACTTACATTAAGGTTTTGAATGATGTTGTTTTTGATGAAATCAAGAAACTTAAACAGCAGATATAGTGAGCTGTCAGTAAACATAAAGGATTATGTCAAAAGGATGAAGGGATTTATCGCTGACAAGACGATAGATCCCTTTATCCTTTTTTTGAGGAATGGCAATATCTTGTATTTTCAAATACGTTTAATACAAGATAAAGCACTCTTTTTGCATGAAATCACTTGTATTTTTCAATGAAAAATCATAATATAATTAAAGATGGATTATCATATAATATCATTATTGTGCGATTGGAAGGAGGAACGATTATGATCAATTCTAACGCATATGATTACATTAATGTTCTGGACAAGGCTGCAGATGCGGCATGGATCAGGAATGATACAATTGCAAATAATATAGCAAATGTGGACACACCCGGTTATAAAAGACAGGATGTTGATTTTGAAGGAGAACTGCAGAGGGCTCTTGGCAATTCCAGATATACTTCGATGGATGAGAAAGTTTCAGCTTTGAAGACGAGAGATCTTACCCCCAGAACCTATACGGATTCTGCAAGTTTTTCCTATCGTCTGGATGGAAATAATGTTGATATTGATACGGAAAATGTCACGCTGGCAGCCAATGAACTGAAATATAATGGTATTATGGGTGCTGTTCAGACAGAATTTGCGAATCTGAAAACAGCGATGTCGGGTTCATAATAAACTTGAAAAGAAAGGAATATTCATATGGGAATCTTTGACTCATTCAATATTAATGCATCAGGGCTTACAGCGCAGCGCTATCGTATGGATATTATTTCCCAGAATCTTGCCAATGCCAATACAACACGGACGGAAGACGGGACACCATATGTACGCAAGGTGGTTACTTTTTCAGAGAAGGATTCACAGACACCTTTTTCAAAAGTCCTGAATTCCGCAACTGACAGGTATTCCGGTAATGGAGTTAAAGTATCTTCTGTTCAGGACGATACCTGGACACCAATGAATTCTGTTTATGAACCATCTAATCCGGATGCAGATGCAAACGGGTATGTGACATATCCGAATGTGAATACGGTAACGGAAATGACAAATCTGATCGATGCAAGTAATTCCTATCAGGCTAATGCAACCGCGTTTACGGCAAGTAAAGATATGGCAACCAAAGGACTTCAAATGGGACAGGCGTGATATGACAGAAGGTGACCAGCAGGTCCCCTGATCGGAAGCGAGGATTAAATATGGCTGATATTTCTACAATTACAAATATATCTTCAAATGCGATTAAGGCTGCAGAAAAGATGAATAGCAATGTACTCAATCCGGTGGGAACTTCCGATGGAGAAGGAGACAGCTTTTCAAATGTTTTTTCAAAAGCCGTTGATAATCTGAATACAACAAATTCATATCTGTCAGATGCAGAAAATGAAGAAGTTAAGTGGTCTCTCGGAGAGACAGATAACACGCACGATCTGACTATTGCATTGCAGAAAGCATCAACAGCGCTGCAATATACTGTTGCAGTAAGGGACAGGGCATTGGCAGCCTATCGGGAATTAATGCAGATGCAGTTCTGATTTTTAATTGAAGCAAGGGAGCATAGAAAGGGGATTTTGGTATGCCTGAAAGACTGAATGGCCTACTGCAGAGGGTAAAAGACTGGTGGAATAAATTCACGACCAGGCAAAAGACGCTGATTATTGTTGGAGCGTCTGTTGCGGTACTGACAGTAGTGATTCTGGTTTCCGTGCTGACCAGACCGACTTATGTGCTTTTGATGAGTGCAGAGAATGCGACTGAAGCTTCTCAGGTCAAGTCGCTGCTGGATGATAACAGTATCACTTATACGCTGTCCAATGATGGATTGCAGTTCAGAGTGCTGGAGTCACAGGAGGCGGATGCTAATATTCTGCTTGGTGCGAATAATATCCAGGCGGAAGATTATTCGATTGATAAGGTTACAAATGGCAGCTTTTCAACTACGGAATCTGATAAACAGAAAAAATATGTAGCATATCTGGAGGCAAAGCTTGCGTCGGATTTTGCGACGATGGATGATATTGACAGTGCGAAGGTAAATCTGTCCATACCGGAGGATGATGGCACGCTTCTTGCTGAACAACAGCAGGCTTCGGCGAGTATTCTATTAAAACTGAAGGATCCGGATGGATTTACAGAGGACAATGCTGCCTATATTGCAAAGGCAACTGCAGCTGCAGTTGGAAATAAGACGACTGATAATATTGTTGTTCTGGATACAGAAGGCAATATGCTTTTTTCGGGTGAAGACAGCAGTTCAACCACAGGAACGGCGACCAGTCAGCTTTCACTTAAGAATAAAGCGGAACAATCTATTAAAAGTGAAGTAAAGTCTGTTCTTTTGGGAACAGATTTATATGATAATGTAGAAGTTGCAAGCAATCTGGTGATGGATTTTTCCAACAAAGAGGAAACAACCCATAATTATACACCGGTATCCGGAGGAACACAGGGCGTTTTGAGCCATGAGGATACCTATAATTCAACGGGAGTAAATGGAACCAGCGGAGTACCGGGTACGGATTCCAATAATCAGACTACATACGTAACGCAGGATAATAATAACTCAACGTCCTCTGTAGAGGAAGAATCCAAAGACTATCTTCCCAATGAGCAGATTACCACGACGACAACCCCGGCGGGTGTAATTGATTATAAGAATTCCTCTATTTCTGTAACTGCAATTAATTATGTGGTTATGAACCAAGGTGATTATGTTCCTTCGGCAAATGGCGGATTAACGTGGGCACAGTATAAGGCAGCCAATACCAGCCCGGTAGATGTGACAGATAAAGTGGATGCTGCAACAAAGCAAAGACTTGTAGATGTAGTGGCACATGCAACAGGAATTACCAGTGGAAATATTACATTGGCACTTTATGATGAAAATGTTTATTTTGATAATACGGGAGCCAATATCAGTCTTACAGATATTCTGCAGATTATTTTGATTGTTGTGATTCTGGGACTTCTTGCCTTTGTCATTCTCAGAAGCCTGCGTTCGGAAAAAGCACCGGAGACACAGGAACAACCGGAGGAACTATCTGTGGAACAACTTCTGGAATCACAGCCGACATCTGAATCACTTGAGAATATTGCGGTAGATGAAGGATCAGAAACAAAACATCTGATCGAAAAGTTTGTGGATGAGAATCCGGAAGCAGCAGCCAATTTGCTACGCAACTGGCTGAATGAAGACTATACATAACATACAATAATTGTTTGTTATGTCCAAATTTGTTCAAAATATAAGAAACGGGGAGCAGACATAAGATGCCATCTGCTAGTAATAGTAAGGAAAAGGAACTGATAAGCAATTTGACCGGGACACAGAAAGCAGCAGTGCTGCTGATTGCACTCGGACCGGAAAAATCATCGACAATCTTTAAACACCTCAAGGAAGAAGAAATTGAGGAACTGACTTTGGAAATTGCAAATACCAGAAGTGTTACACCTCAGATTAAGGAAGCGGTGATTAATGAGTTCTATGGCATCTGTCTCGCACAGCAGTATATTGCAGAAGGTGGAATCACATATGCCAAAGAGCTTCTTGAGAAAGCGCTTGGAGAAGATAAGGCAATGGATGTTATCAGCAGACTGACAGCATCATTGCAGGTTAAACCTTTTGAATTCATCAGGAAGACGGATCCTTCTCAGATACTGACCTTTATTCAGGATGAGCATCCACAGACCATTGCACTGATTCTGTCTTATATGTCGGCACAGCAGAGTTCCATGATACTTTCTTCTCTTCCGCCGGACAGACAGGCAGATGTTGCAAGGAGAATTGCAAAAATGGATCGTACCAGCCCGGATACAATAAAAGAAGTTGAAAAAGTATTGGAATCAAAGCTTTCTTCACTGGTCAATCAGGACTATACCATTATCGGTGGTGTTGATGCTGTTGTTGAAATTCTCAACACGGTTGACCGTGCTACTGAAAAACATATTATGGAAACACTTGAAATTGAAGAACCCGAACTTGCAGATGAAATCAGAAAGAAAATGTTTGTATTTGAAGATATTCTTATGCTGGATGACAGATCAATACAGCGCGTGCTTCGTGATGTTGATAATAATGATCTTGCAATGGCATGTAAGAGTGCAAATGAGCAGGTGCAGAATGCTATCTTTAACAACCTTTCCAAGCGTCTGTCTGTTATGATACGTGAGGATATGGACTTTATGGGACCTGTCCGCATGAAAGACGTTGAAGAAGCACAGCAGAAGATTGTAAATATTATTCGTAAACTGGAAGACTCGGGAGAAATTGTAATCTCCAGAGGCGGAGGTGATGAAATCGTTGTCTAATCTGTATAAAGCCGGTTGGGTCACTCTGGATCAGAGTGACAAACGTATTATTGATAATAATGAGCTGATCGACCAGAAAATCCTGCAATTCCGTGAAGAAGAAAAAAAACGGCAGAGTGCTTTACAGAACGATACTGCAAAAAATGGCGGAGAAGATGACTTTACGGAAGGGCTGGATGCGGAACAGCTGAATCAGCTGACGGAAGATCAGGATGTGCTTTCCGATACTGAAATATTGGATCAGGAAGCAGCCAAGGAACTGATAAACAGCCAGCTTGCAGATGCGAGCGAACAGGCGGACAGAATTCTTGAGGAAGCAAGGGTTAAAGCGCAGGATATTCAGATGAATGCCATGGAAGAAGGCAAGGTACAGGGCTACGATGATGGCTATCAGCATGGCGCCAGAGAGGCTGATGCTTTGAAGGAAGATATGATAAACCAGAAAGCACAGCTGGAAGCGGATTTTAAAAAGATGGCAGATACCTTGGAACCAGAAATGGTTGATGTACTTACACAAATATTTGAGCATGTATTTGCTGTTGATCTTCGAAATGATAAAAATATTATTCTTCATCTGCTTCAGACAGCACTTAGCCGGCTGGAACCCGGGAATGATTTTATTGTTCATGTCTCACCGGATGATTATGATATGATAGTGGATGAAAAGAACCGGCTTCGTGAGAATATAACATCTCCAAATACTACGATGGAGATTATTGAAGATCCTATGCTGAAGGAAAATGAATGCATTATAGAAACGGATGGAGGGGTGTTTGACTGCAGTGTCGGAGTTGAACTTGAGGAACTTTCCAGAAAATTGAAACTGTTATCGTTTGAAAGAAAACGCAGTTAGGATATGAGGAGAGTTTTTTTATCCAGGAGGTTCTGATTGAGTAGTCTGATAGATTTTGATAAATATAAAAAGATGGAATCACAGACCTATTACCGTACACGGGGTAAGGTTGTTAACATTATTGGATTGACGATAGAATCAGCAGGCCCGGATGCAAAACTGGGAGATATCTGCTTGATTTATCCCAAAAGTAAAAATGAAAATTCGCCTGTTCAGATGACAGGGAAACCTACTATGGCTGAAGTAGTGGGGTTTAAAGATGATCATGTGCAGCTTATGCCCTATGAAAGCACAAATGGCATTGGATGTGGAAGCATTGTGGAAAATACGGAAGCACCGCTTCGGGTAAATGTCGGAGATGGGCTGCTTGGTAAAACACTTGATGGACTTGGCAGAATTGACGGGACAAATTATGGAAAAGGAATGCAGTTGGAAGATGGCATTTCCTATTCTGTTGAAAATCAGCCGCCGGATCCGATGTCAAGAGATCCGATTTCGGATGTCCTTCCACTGGGCGTAAAGGCTGTTGATGGGCTTTTGACGGTTGGAAAAGGGCAAAGGATCGGGATATTTGCAGGTTCAGGCGTTGGCAAATCAACTTTACTTGGTATGTTTGCCAGAAATACAAAAGCAGATATCAATGTGATTGCACTGATCGGAGAACGTGGCAGAGAAGTCAGAGAATTTATAGAAAGAGATCTTGGACCGGAAGGGATGAGCCGCTCTGTAGTCGTAATTGCAACATCTGATAAACCGGCGCTGGAACGTGTCAAGGCGGCAAAGACAGCAACTTCTGTTGCGGAATATTTTAGGGACCAGGGAAAAGATGTCCTTTTGATGATGGATTCATTAACCCGTTTTTCGATGGCACAAAGAGAAATTGGTTTGGCGAGTGGAGAACCTCCCGTATCAAGAGGGTATCCGCCGAGTGTATATGCTGAAATGCCAAAACTTCTGGAGCGTGCAGGAAGATCTCAAAAAGGTTCAATTACAGGGCTATATACGGTACTGGTAGACGGAGATGATTTTAATGAACCAATTACTGATACGGCCCGAAGCATTCTGGATGGACATATTGTCTTGAATCGTAAGCTTGCACAAAAAAATCATTATCCGGCGATTGACGTTTTGCAAAGCATTTCAAGATGTATGAGTGCAATTGCCAGCCCGGAGCAGAAAAAGGCATCCGGAAAACTGAAGAGCGTTCTTGCAACCTATAGTGATGCAGAGGATCTGATTAATATAGGTGCTTATAAGAGCGGTGCGAATAAAAATATCGATTATGCAATTGAAAAAATTGATCAGGTAAATACTTTTTTGATGCAGAACACCGAGGATCGATATACATTCGAAGAGATTGTTGATCAGTTGGAAAAAATATTTGCAGTGAATGAACAAAATGACAGCTTATAAAACGGCTGCAGGGACAGAAAAATGTATAGCAGGAATAAGAGGGCTGTAAGTAAATGGCCAGATTTATTTATCGGATGCAAAGCATTCTGAATATTAAACTTAAAACGGAAGATCAGGCGCGAATGGAGTTTGGGACAGCCAGACACCGGCTCGATCTGGAATATGACCGTTTAGAAATTCTGCAGGGAAGACGGCAGCAATATCTTGAAGAAGGAAGAGGACTGCAGAAAGATCGGCTTAGTGTCAGAGAAATTATCGATAACAGAGAATATGTAAAAAGAATGGATGAACAGATCCAGCAGCAAAAGAAAATTATTGAGCTTGCAGAAAAAGCACTCGAACAGGCACGCATTAAATTAAGAGAGGTCATGCAGGAGAGAAAAATGCATGAGAAGCTGCGTGAGAAGGCTTTTGAAGAATTTGTCATGGAAGAAAAAGAAGCGGAATCTAAGGAAATAGATCAGAGAACGAGCTATACATATGGTCAGAAAATTCAGAATGCTGATCATTTAAACTGAAAAAATGTCAGGAGCAGGATATGCCCAATAAAGCAGTAGAACCGAAAGAAGAACCAAATGAAGAACTGCAGCTGGATGATAATCCTGAAACAGCAAAGGCGCAGCTGAAAGAAGAAAAGAAAAGGCTGAAAGACGAGAAAAAACAGCAGAAGAAGGACGCAAAAAGACGTGAAAAGGAAATTGCTGACAAAGAAGCCGAAGTTAGCGGTGATGACAGCGGCGGATTTGCAACGTTTTTGATTTTTGTGCTGATTATTTTGATGTGGCTGATTATTATGGCATTGCTGGTCAAATTGGATGTCGGCGGATTTGGATCAACGGTACTGGCACCTATATTGAAGGATGTTCCCTATATTAACAGAATATTGCCGGACACCAAGACGGAAAATACAGGTACTGCACAAAATGGTGGAGCAGTAAGCGATAATAGTGCACAGAATAAGATAGATACTGCATATGTTCAGAAACTGGAGCTGCAGCTGCAGGAATCACAGAGTAAGAACAGTTCCTATGAATCAAGTGTTTCACAGCTTCAGGCAGAGGTGGAAAGACTGAAGCCATTTGAAGATGAGCAGAGCAAACTGGAAACGGAGCGCAAACAATTCTATCAGGATATTGTATACAACAACAATGCTCCTGATGCTGCATCATACGCTTCTTACTATGCTATGATCGAACCTGATATTGCGGCATCGATTTATCAGGGAGTAATAGCAAGCCAACAAAATGACGCTGAAGTTACCAAGTATGCTGCAACATATTCTGCAATGAAACCCAAGCAGGCAGCAGCAATTTTTAATAAGATGAATGATCTGACACTTGCAGCGAGAATTTTAAACCAGATGAGTTCAGATGATCGCGGGGCGATTCTTGGAGCTATGGATGCGACGGTTGCGGATGAAGTGACTAAACTGATGGAACCTGCCGGATTACCGGAGTTGTCCAACAGCAGCAGCGCTGGAAGTGGAAAATGAATAATATTTTGTATAAATGATGAAATATATCGGCCGTACAGGTTAATTTATTGATTTGTACGGCCGATATATTATCTGAAAAAGACTGGTCTAACTTTAGCTTTTTTTACAGATCGGTCTGCACTTTGAAAACAAAACAGGATAAGTGAAAAACGCAGAAAGGAGGAAAAATGTCAGCTACAATGTTAAAAAACATCGGTCTGCAGAATATGGCAAATGTATCGACAGTACAGACACAAAGTATGCAGCAGGCGACAGAAGGGAATAATGGATTCAGTAATATTCTCGATGCTGCAAAAACCAGTACACAGACAATCGGACAGTCTGGCAGCCAGAATGTGAAAGCACAGGTTCAAAACAAAATCAGTCAGTCCGGTAAAGCAGAGGCCGGTACGAATAAGGCAGACAAAACAGTGTCAAAAGTACAGTCACCCCAAACCAGTCAGCCGAAGCAAATTGATCAGTCTGATCAATCCGATAAAACCAATCAGACCAGACAGCAAACATCTGATAAAGTTACGAGTGATACTTCGGCAGACACTGGAAATGTTAGTGATGCTGATGCCGATATCAGAGATGCAATTACAGAAGCAGGAAATCAACTTGTAAAAGACATAGCAAAAGAACTGAATCTAAGTGATGAGGATATTCAGAATGCAATGCAAATGCTGGGATTTACGGTTGCAGATCTGCTGAATCCACAAAATCTGACACAGGTGGTATCAACATTAACAGGAGAAACAGATTCCATTGGAATACTTACGGATGGGAAACTGTATCAGAATCTGCAAAATCTTCTGCAGACAGCAGATGAACTCAGAAACAGTATTTCTGAGACATTTCAGTTACGTGATGAGCAGCTCCAGACAGTAATTGATACTGTTTCGAAACAGAACCAGATACCCGAGCCTGCAGCCATTATAAATGCTGCTGATAATACGCCGGAACAGGCGCCTGCGGAGAATACACAGCAGAATCAGAATATACAGCAGTTTGATGTGCTGAAAACAGCAAAAAATGGTGAGGTAACACAGGTCAAGGTAACGGTGGACAATCAGGCCGGTTCCAGAACAGAAGGCAATCCCGAAGTTGTAACATTGAATGAACAATCGGATCCGGATAGCAAAGGAAATGCTTCAGAGAACAGTCTTACAGAAGATTCAGCCGGTCAGAACATATTGGATCAGATTGTGAATAATCTGGGGAAAGCAAATAATTCTGTTTCTGCACCTACAGGTACTTTTCAGGAGACAATCGCTCAGAATACAAGGCAGACATCCGATATGCAGTCTGTTGTGAATCAGATTACAGAATATATGAAAGTGCAGATAAAACCGGATATGACATCCATGGAACTGCAGCTTCACCCCCAAAGCCTTGGAACAGTTAATGTAATCGTTTCAGCAGCCAGAGATGGCAGTATGGTGGCACAGTTTACTGCACAGAACGAAACAGTAAAGGCAGCTATTGAAAGCCAGGTTGCACAGCTGCAACAGAGATTTGATGAGCAGGGGATAAAGGTAAATGCAGTTGAGGTTACTGTTCAGAGTCATCAGTTTGAACAAAATCTGGAGCAGGGTTCGCAGCAGCAGGAAAATTCTGAAAATACGCGCGCCAGAGATGGCAGATCTATTCACAGAATCAATCTTGGAGAGTCGGTTTTCCAAGGCACAGATATGGAGCAAATGGATGATGCCAGCAGAATAACGGCACAGATGATGGCAGCAAACGGGAATACAGTGGATTATACTGCCTGAGGAAAGGATGAGTATGAGTGTAAGTGCAGTAGTAAATGACGGAGTGATAACCAATGGATCTTCCAAAACCAGTTCATCAAGTTCTTCTTCCGACACAACCAATTCAATTGCGGCACAGAAGGATCAATTCATGCAGCTTCTGGTTGCACAGATGAAATATCAGGATCCGCTTGAGCCAACCTCCAACACAGAGTATATTCAGCAATATGCAACTTTTTCCCAACTGGAACAGATGCAGAATATGAGTCAGAATATTTCTCTTTCCAGAGCATCGGATCTTGTTGGAAAAACGGTTATTGTCAATTCAAAGGATTCAAGTGGCAATACGGTGCAGGTGGAAGGCAAGGTTGATTATGTGACCTACTCTTCAGGAGAGGCATATGTAAATATAAGCGGAAACAGTTACAGTGCAGATGATGTATATGCAGTCGTAGACAGTACTTATAAGGATCAGATAGATGCGGCACAGGCGATAGTGGATGAGATTGATAAACTGGGAAGTCTGCAGGAAGTCACATTAAGTGACGCAGATACCATTAACAATATTAATACCGTATATGGTGCCCTGACTTCTGCTACAAAAGCTTATGTCCCAAGTAAATATGTAACAGCATTGGAACAGTATGTTGCAAGAATTGCTGAATTGAAGGCAGAAGCAGCTGAAGCAGAATCCTCTTCATCGACTTCAACAACCGGAACGACAACCGGTACGGACACCGGAACAACCGGAACGACAACCAGTACGACAACCGATACGGACACCGGAACAACCAGTACAACGACCGGAACAGAAACGGATACAACAGCGGCAACAGAAACATAAATGATCGCCTGACAGGACAAGCAATCTCATGGAGGAGACGAATATGACAATACAAAATGGTCAGTTCCTTTCCATCGGGCAGGTACAGGATCAGTACCTTGGCAGTTCAGTACAGAGTAAAAAAGTACAGACAGGGGATAATACATCATTTCAGAAAATACTGGATCATATCAGTAGTGAACAGGAATCGGTGAAATTCTCCAAACATGCTGTGAATCGTCTGAATGACAGAAATATAGAGCTTACACAGGATCAGATGGACAGACTGAATCAGGCAACAGCCCAGGCTGGTGAAAAGGGTATCAATGAATCACTTATTCTGGTCGATCAGCTGGCATTTATCGTGAATGTACCAAATAATACGGTGGTTACAGCAATGGATCAGAAAGATAAAAACAATCAGATATTTACAAACATCGACGGAGCAGTAATCGCATGACCGGACCAAAATCAGCAGAGACTGATCAGGAGGCCATGGAATTCCCGACTGACAGAAGGAATTCCACAATATACGAAATCCGTCCTCATATGAAAAAGCTATATACAATAAGGAGGACAAGCTTATGTTAAGATCAATGTATGCAGGTGTTGCAGGACTTAAGACACACCAGACCAAGATGGACGTTATCGGTAATAATATTGCCAATGTTAATACAACGTCCTATAAGGCACAGTCAATTTCATTCAGTGATCTGATGTATCAGACGACACAGAGTGCTTCCGGAGCTACAGCTACGACAGGCGGTACCAATGCAAGGCAGATTGGTCTTGGCGTACAGTCTGCTGCGATTTCAACTGCAATAGACACGCAGGGTGCCACACAGACAACGAATAACCCGTTTGATCTGATGATTACAGGAAAATCATTTTTTATAGTCAATAATGGAACATCAAATCTGTATACACGAGACGGATCCTGCTACGTAGACGGTTCCGGAAATCTTGCCATGCAGTCAAATGGGTATTATGTTTATGGCTGGACAGCACAGACAGATGCTACAACTGGGGTTACCAGTATCAATCAGAACAGTGGTCTTGGTAAACTGCAGGTTATGAGCAAGGAAAATCTGACGTATCCGCCGGAAGGTACAACTGCGGCAGTGATCAGCGGCAATATTGATGCGAAAGATACCAATGTGACTTCAACCGCAGGAAAAACTCTGACATTGGAATTTTATGATAATCTGGGATATTTATATACAGGGGAATTTACCCTGAAGGATACTGGAACAGATCATCAGTATTCCATGCAGCTGACAGATATTCTTGATTCAAAGGGAACATCGGTAGGGGCAGAACAGATGTCGAAGGTCAAATTTGGCGGCAGTACAGTAAATTCATCCAAAAATGGCGTATTGCAGGATGGATATTATTTGAAAAACTATAATGCCGGTGCTGGAACAACGGATCTATATGATGGTGCGGGTCTTGTAGAGACGGCAGTTCCAACCACCGGATCGATCACAAGTTTGACAGGTTTGACGGATTATGCTGCAATTAAAAGTGCATATAATCTGACATATGCCGCAAGCACAACGGATGCAACCACATACAGTATTGCAGCAGACGGGACCCTGACAATCGGATCAACAACCTATCCGCGGAATACGGTTGATCTGACCTACGATGCTGCTACAGGTGTGATTACAACACCTTCCAGTGCTGTTACGATTGATTTTGCGAATGATGTAAGCGGTGGCGGTGGTTTTACTGATATCAATGTTGATTTGTCCACAACGACCAATGTAAACTCTTCCGGAACTTCCACAATCAAAGCATCCAAGGGAGATCTGAAGAATAACAATACCGGACGTAAGCTTGGAACAATGACTGGAATAACAGTTGCAACAGACGGTAAGATTAATGCAACATATAGTAACGGACAGACAAGACTTCTTGGACAGATTGCGGTAGCAGAGTTTTCTAATGCATCAGGACTGGAAAAGGAAGGTGATAATCTTTACAGTTCAACCCTTAACTCAGGGGATCCGACGGTTATGGATGTATCAGAAGACAGTGGTAAGATCAGTACAGGTGTTTTGGAAATGAGCAACGTTGATCTTTCCAATGAATTTACCAATATGATCACTGCGCAGAGAGGTTTTCAGGCAAACAGCCGTATTATTACAGTATCCGATACCCTGCTCGAAGAACTGACGAACTTAAAGAGATAATAATTCTGTATCATTTATCTGCATTGCAGAGTAAGCTTCAGAATAATGTTTAAATGTGGTGGGCCATGCAACATTTTTGTGCTGTATGACCCACATTTTTTGCTCCTGACAGACAAAACATAAGTCAGAGAAAAAAACATATAATTTGAATAATTTGAAAAATATCATAAAAAAGTACAGATAAATTTTTTTTTGTAAAAACATACAGAACAAACGCAACTCTTTTGAAAAAAGCAACAGACAAATAGGATAAAAAGTGATAAAATATGATTTGATGATATTCCTGCAACAATTGTGTGAGGATACAAATGATTGAAGTGACCAGAATGGATGGCAAGAAAATTCTGCTGAATCCAAACCTTATGGAAACGGTTGAAGAAACCCCGGACACGGTTATTACACTGACAACGGGGCGCAAGTTGATTGTAAAAGAGAGCAGACAGGATATTCAGAACTTAGTTAAATCTTTTTTAAGAGATTGAAAAGTTCTGAATTTTTGTGTGATATTTTAGCGTGAAGGAGAGAATATTGTGGATTTAGCATCGATTATCGAACTGGTCGGCGGTATTTTGGTCATGCTGATCGGTATAGCAACCAGTGGCGGTTTACAAACTCTTTCAAACTTTCTGGATATTCCTTCTGTATTTATTACTTTTGGCGGCGCATTTGTCTGCGTCCTCGGTATGAATACAATGGAAGACTATGTTGCCGGGCTGAAAACATTCAAATTGATACTGAAGGTTCCGAAAAATAACGTTGGGTTTATTGTCAAACAGATTGTAGATTTGTCTAATACAGCACGTAAAGAAGGGCTTCTTGCCCTGGAAGAGGCAGCAGAGCAGATTGATGATATTTTTTTGAAAAAAGGACTTTTACTGATTGTTGACGGCACTGAGCCTGAACTGGTAAAAAGTATTCTGGAAGCAGAAATCGATTCCATTGATTCCAGGCACAAGAGCAGAATCAAGATTTGGGAAGATGTCGGAAGCCAGGGCCCCGCATGGGGAATGATCGGTACACTGATCGGACTGGTTAATATGCTCAAGAATATGAGTGATGCCGCTTCAATCGGACCGTCCATGGCAACTGCTCTTATTACTACTTTTTATGGCTCTGTTCTGGCAAATTATTTGTGTGCACCTGTTGCAAATAAGCTTAAAGTCCGTAACAGTAACGAATTTATGATGAAGAGTATCATGGTAGAAGGCATCTTATCGATTCAGGCGGGAGAAAATCCGCGTGTAACAGAAGAAAAACTGAAATCCTTTATGTCTCCGGGAGATAAAAAGGCATATGAAGTTGCAAATGCGGAAGCTTCCGGCAGTGAAGGCGGTGAAGGCTGATGGGAAAACAGAAAGAAGATGCGCCTTCTCCTGGAGCACCTGCTTGGACTGCAACTTTTGGAGATTTGATGAATCTGCTACTGTGCTTTTTTGTTTTATTGTTTGCAATGTCTTCCGTGGATGCTGCAAAATTTGAGCAGATAGCAGCATCTTTCAGTACGGCATTTGGTATTTTTAATGGCGGATCAAGTTCATTTGGAAGTGGCGCATTGATTGGAAATGGTGTGTCACAGCTTACAGAAATAGCAAATTATGTGAATTCGATGGGTCTGTCCTCAGAGGGGGATACAAGCAGTGATACAACTTCTGTTACGGCAGCACAGGAAGTTGAATCAGAGCAGATGAAAGCTTCTGAAGAACTGGCAGAAAATATTCAGAAAGCAGTTTCGGAAGAAAAAATTGATCATGATATAGAACTGAAATATACAAGTCAGTATGTTCAGATGACAATTCAAGGGGCGATACTGTTTGATTCGGGAAGCGTTGCGATAAAAAAAGAAGCCCTTCCGATCCTGGACAAAGTTGGATCGATATTGGAAACCTATGCAAACGGTACGATTGAAATTGAAGGACATACGGATAATGTGCCAATGTCCGGCACAAAGTATTCAAATAATAACGAACTCAGTTCCGGACGTGCATTGTCAATTTTTGATTATTTAATCGCACATACCACACTTGATCCGGCGAAGATCATGCATACCGGGCGCGGTGAATACGTGCCGGTTGCAGATAATGCAACACCGGAAGGACGTGCGAAAAATCGACGTGTTGAGATCAGAATATATAATCCGCTCAGCGCACAATACTGATGGAGGTATTTGGGGATGAAAAGAAATATGCTGTCCATTTTGATCCTGGCACTTTTAGTAGTCAATCTGGTAATGAATGCAATAATGCTTCTGTCTGTTATGTCAACGAATAGTAAAACAGCGAAGATTATTTCAGATATTTCAGCAGCACTTGAACTGGAAGGTGGAGGTGCAGCGAGCAATGACGCGGGTTTCGCAAGGGAAAGCAGTGATATTCCGGTATCAGAATCTGCATATTATGAACTTTCAGGAGATGATGAAATGACCATTGCACTGAAGGTCGGGGCAGATGAAAAACAGCATTATGCACTTGTGGATCTGGTACTTTCCATGGACACAACAAATAAAGATTATGCAACATACGGAACAAGTGACAGTCTGACAACATTGAAGGGTAAGATTAAATCAGTGGTACAGAATGTAGTAGGCGGATATACGATGGATGATGCGAAAAATAATGAGGGTGCAATTAAGCAGGAAATTTTGAAGCAGCTTCAGAAAATGTATGGTTCAGACTTTATCTATGATGTTTCCTTCAGCAAGTTCTTATGTCAGTAAGTGAGGTGATCCTTCTTGAGTGAGGTACTGTCTCAGAATGAGATTGATAATCTGCTAGCAGCCCTCAGTACTGGCGAGCTGGACGTGGAACAGATGCAAAATTCAGATGAGAAAAAAGTCAAGGACTATGATTTCAGGCGTCCGGCTAAATTCTCGAAAGAACATCTGCGCACACTGGAAATAATATATGAACATTACGGACGAATTTTATCTACAACATTACCCCTTTATCTGAGAAAGAATGTTACAATCTCAGTAGCAAATTCAGAAACAGTTACTTATTCTGAATTCAGCAATGCGCTTTCCAATCCGGTTATTCTCGGAATTGTGAATTTTCAGCCGCTGCAGGGTCAGATTATTTTGGAATTGCAGGCAAATATTGGATTTTCCTTTATAGACAGAATGCTTGGCGGAGAGGGTCGAACACTCGACAAACCAAGACCTTTTACAGACATTGAGATGCCACTGATCGAGAAACTGATAGGAATTTGTGTACAGCAAATGGTGGAACCATGGCAGAATGTTCTTGCAATTGATCCACTGCTGGAAAGGATAGAAACCAATCCACAATTTGCGCAGGTCATATCGCCAACGGATATGATTGCAATCATAACACTGAATATTAAAATAGGAGATATAGAAGGCCTGATGAATATCTGCCTCCCATACTTTACGTTGGAAAGTGTTATGGATAAGCTGAATACAAAATACTGGTTTTCAACGATGCAGAAGCATAATGATGAAAATTATGCAGAACATTTGGAATCTCTGATTAAAAGAGTGGATGTGCCGGTTAAGGCAGTTCTTGGAAACTGTCATGTGTCTGTGAATGATTTTCTGCATTTACAGCAGGGAGATATTATAAGGCTTGATAATCATGTAAATACCGAAATGCATATTTATGTTGGGAATATTGATAAATTTACAGCAATGCCGGGAACATCAAAAGACAAGTACGCCGTCAGAATTACGTCGGTGAATAGAGAGGAGGAATAAGGGGCATGGATGGGATGCTATCACAAGATGAGATAAACGCGCTCCTGAACGGTATGGATACAACCGGAACTCCGGCCGATGGAGATTCTGCAGCGCAAGGAGGAAGTGCAGCTGGAAATTCACAAATGTCTTCACAAAATGATTCCATAGATGAGTCACTTCTGACAGATGTTGAAAAAGATGCGATTGGTGAAGTTGCCAATATCAGTATGGGATCTTCTGCAACAACACTTTATTCACTTGTAAATCAGAAAGTAAGTATTACAACACCAGTTGTTGAACTGGCAAACTGGGAGACAACGACAAATAACTATGCAAGACCCTGTGTTTTTATTCAAATCAAGTATACAATGGGGTTAGACGGAACCAATATCCTTATCCTGAAAGAGCATGACGTAATGATAATCACGGATCTGATGATGGGTGGGGATGGAACAAATGTAGATGGAGAGATCGGAGATCTGCAGTTATCAGCAATATCAGAAGCAATGAACCAGATGATGGGAGCTTCAGCAACTTCGTTGTCTACGATGATAGGAAAAAAGATAGATATCAGCCCGCCGCAGTCATCACTTTTGAACATGGTAACGCAGAATCCATCTGAAGTTGCAGATTTTCTAATGGGAACCTTCGTTAAGATTACATTCAAGATGCAGATTGCGGATATAGTAGATTCTGTGTTGATGCAGCTCTATCCGATTGACTTTGCAAAGAGTTTGTATGATACTTTTATTACGAGTACCAAAGAAGATAAGATGGCGGTACCGCCCAAAGCACCTGCGATGACACAGCAGCAGGCAGTTTCGCAGCCACAGATGATGGCACAGCCACAGATGATGTCGCAGCCGCAGATGATGGCACAGCCACAGATGATGATGCAGCCGCAGATGATGTCACAGCCGCAAATGATGCAGGGTATGAACGTGCAGCCTGCACAGTTTCAAACATTCAATGCTGATATGTCTAATATGGTAGGCGGCGAGAATATCGGGCTGATCAAAGATGTTCCGCTGGAAGTTACAGTTGAACTTGGCAGGACGGCTAAACCAATTTCAGATATTTTGGATTTTGCGCCGGGAACAATTATTGAACTTGACAAGGTAGCAGGGGAACCTGTTGATGTTCTTGTAAATGGTAAGTTTGTTGCTAAAGGTGAAGTCGTTGTAATTGAGGAAAGCTTTGGTGTACGGGTAACCGAAATTATAAAATAAGAATGGAGAGAAAACAATGGCAAGAAATGTTTTGGTTTGTGATGATGCAGCATTTATGAGAATGATGATTAAGGACATTCTGACCAAGAACGGCTACAATATCGCAGGTGAAGCAGAAAACGGAGTGAAAGCAATAGAAAAATACAATGAGCTGAAACCCGATCTTGTTCTGATGGATATTACTATGCCTGAAATGGATGGTATTCAGGCCCTGAAAAAGATTAAAGAAGCAGATGCAAAAGCCACTGTTATTATGTGTTCAGCAATGGGACAGCAGGCGATGGTTATTGAGTCAATTCAGGCAGGAGCAAGAGATTTTATCGTAAAGCCTTTTCAGGCGGATCGCGTTCTGGAAGCAGTAAAAAAGGTTATCGGGTAATGACAGCAGATGCATTTGCTCAGTTTTGCACAGTAGTCTTTTTATTTTTGATGGTTCTGTTTCTGACCTATTTTGTTACAAAATGGATCGCAGGATATCAGAAAAGTAAAATTGTGGGTACAAATATCGAAATTGTAGAAACATACAGAATATCCGGTACGAAGTATGTACAGATACTTCGTATTGGAGAGCAGTATGTTGCTGTTGCTGTATGCAAAGACACAGTTACCAAACTTACCGATTTGACTGCAGAAGAAATTCACAGTCAGGAGCATTTGGGGAAGAGTAACAAGAGTTTTCAGGAAGTCCTGGATCTCATTAAAAAGAAAAAAACAGACGGGACTGGCGATCAGCTATGAAATGGATAATTGGAAAAGACAACATAAAAGTGCTGAAAAAAAAAGTAGCTGTTACTGGCTTTTTGACAGTACTTATGTTGTTTTTTCTTTTTGTGGCTTTTCCGGTGAAGACATATGCAACGGAAAATGGTACTTATGCAACAGATCGTGCCGGAACAGTGGATGATCCGGCAGCCGGAATTTCATCCAATCTGACAGGATCATCTGAAAACAGGACGAATATAACCAAACCGGGAACTTCCGATTCAGCGAATGATCTTAAAAAAATCAATATAGCAAATTCGGTTACAGTGACTTATGATAATGGAAATGGATCATTAAATGGTGCACTTCGTATCCTGATTACACTGACCCTGATTTCGCTTGCTCCAACGCTGATTATGATGATGACTTCTTTTACCAGAATCATCATAGTGCTTCATTTTACAAGAACGGCACTAAATACGCAGACGGTACCTCCTAATCAGGTGATGATAGGACTTGCTCTTTTTCTGACATTTTTCATTATGCAGCCTACGATGACTGCAGTTTACAATCAGGCAGTTGTACCGTTTGAGGCAGGACAGATCGACCAACAGACGGCATATGAAACGGCAATGAAGCCGATTCGTGCATTTATGTACCCACAGACGCAGAAAAAGGATGTTGTTCTTTTTATGGAAATCAGCGGGAAAACATGGGATGGAAAGCTTGACAGTATTCCCAATATGGTTCTCATTCCAAGTTTTATCGTAAGTGAGCTCAGAACAGCTTTTATCATAGGTTTTTTGATTTATATACCATTTATTGTAATCGATATGGTAGTAGCATCCGTGCTGATGAGTATGGGTATGATGATGCTGCCGCCAACAACGATTTCCATGCCGTTTAAAATTCTGCTCTTTATTTTGGCGGATGGGTGGAATCTGATCATTGGAAGCCTTGTAAAAACTTTTTATTAATGAAGGAGGTACGGCATGTCTATCGGAGAAGTTACACAGATTACTTCGGATGCATTGTATCTGGTTATTAAGGTTTCATCTCCGATTTTGTTGATTTCACTTACAGTCGGACTTATTGTTTCTATTTTTCAAACAGTTACTTCCATTCAGGAACAGACACTGACTTTTGTTCCAAAGGTAATTCTTACATTTCTTGGGATTATTGTGTTGGGAAACTGGATGGCAACCAGCATCACAGAGTACATGACGAAGTTGTGGTCTGACTTTAGTCTGTATATCAGATAATCCGATATGATTAATTATACGTTTACTTATGGAAATCTTGAATATTTTCTCCTGATTCTCATCAGGGTCACATGTTTTGTTTATGTGGCCCCTTTTTTCAGTACAAAGGGAATTCCAAACAGAGTAAAGATAGGATTCAGTATTTGCCTTGCGGCACTTCTGTACGGGGTAGTTGCGAAAGCACCGCTTTCCTATAACACAGTTCTTGGTTATACAATTATTGTATTGAAAGAGGCTGCAACAGGACTTTTGATTGGATATGGGGCAATGGTCTGTACAACAATTACATCATTTGCAGGCCAGATCACTGATATGCAGACAGGATTGTCCATGGTTACCATTTTTGATCCGAATTCAAATGATAATGTTACGATTTCCGGAGTGTTATATCAATATGTACTGATGACAATGCTTATTATAAGTGGAATGTATCGTTTTATTATTCGTGCATTAGCAGATTCCTTTCAATTGATACCGGTAAATGGTGCTGTTTTTCATACGGATAAGATATTGAATGCGATGCTTACATTTATGTCGGACTATATTGTAATCGGATTTCGAATCTGCCTGCCAGTATTTGTTGTGACATTTGTACTGAATATGGTGCTTGGTATCCTTGCAAAGGTTTCACCTCAGCTCAATATGTTTGCAATTGGAATTGAGCTGAAGATCCTGGTAGGACTGAGTGTCATGTATCTTACATGCAGTATGCTTTCCGGAGCATCCGATTTCATTTTTCAGAATATGAAAAAATTGATGCAGGCATTTGCCGAGGGAATGATTTGACAGAAAAAGAACGGTTTATAATTACATATGATCTGCAGTTTTTTGCAAAGGAAGGTGCCGGAGGAGAAAAAACAGAGGAACCGACCGGAAAAAAGATTTCAGATGCTAGAAAAAAAGGGCAAGTAGCGAAGAGCCGTGAAATAGCAATTGCGGTTGAACTGTTGGCTTTTTTTATTATGCTGCGTATTTATGTAGATGATGTCGGTTTTCGTTTTGAGCGTTTTTTCCAGAACATATATGGTCAAATCCCCGACATAATTAAAATGTATAATGGTGAAATTCCGGTTTCTGCCATACAAACTGCAGTTAACAGTATGTTGCTTCAAACACTTAAGATCATGATGCCTTTTTTGATTGCAGGAGTCGTAATTGCATTAGCCTGTAATATTTTACAGGTTGGATTTAAGGTTACCACAGAACCACTAAAACCTAATTTCGGGAAAATGAATCCCCTTTCCGGTATGCAGAAACTTTTTTCAACGCGATCTCTTTTTGAACTGCTAAAATCCATTGCAAAAATTGTTTTGATCTCATATGTGGTATATTCCTATCTGAAGGGGGAACGAACATCCATTTTTTTACTGTATGATATGTCTTTACAGCAGGGAATCGCATTGATGGGTAATCTGACAATCAATATGGGAATCAGGGTATCCATGATATATATGACGATTGCGGCGGTTGATTTTATATATGAGAAAAGAAAATTTCATACCGATATGAAGATGACAAAGCAGGAAGTTAAAGATGAAATGAAAGAGTCAGAAGGCGACCCGCAGGTAAAGTCAAAGCAGAGACAACGTATGAGGGAAGCTTCCCAGCGGAGAATGATGAATGAACTTCCAAAGGCTGATGTTGTTATTACGAATCCGACCCATTATGCGGTGGCAATTCAATATGATCAGGAAAAAAATACTGCACCGATCGTACTAGCCAAAGGAGCGGATTATCTTGCAAGAAAGATAAAAGAAGCTGCTAAAGAAAATAAAATTGAAATTGTTGAAAATAAGCCTTTGGCCAGAATGCTATATGCAAATGTGGAAGTCGGTGCGGAGATCCCGCCGGAACTTTATAAGGCAGTGGCCGAAGTTTTGGCGTTTGTTTATCATTTAAAAGGAAAAGTATAGGATGAAAGTAATGCAATTTTCTGTTATGATGATCATATGAGCTTATGGTATGGCAGACTGGTAATTTTGTGCGGAGAGGAGGATAAAAGGTATGAACAGAAAAAAAATAGTCAATCGTATTTATGACTATGGCGTTGCATTGTATCTTGTTTCTGCAATTGTCATGCTGATTATCCCGGTTCCGGCTTTTCTTATGGATGTGCTGCTTTCCTTTGATATGGCACTTTCTTTTGCAATTCTTTTTACGGCAATGTATGTGACAGAAGTTCTTGATATGTCATTTTTTCCATCGATATTACTGTTTACGACAATTTTCAAAATTGCTTTGAATGTTTCGTCTACAAGATTGATTTTGACAACAGGAAATCCCGGCCAGGTTATTGAAACGTTTGGTAATTTCGTAGGCGGTGGAGATCTGATTGTTGGAATTATCATTTACATTATAATCATTATTGTCCAGTTTGTAGTTATTAATAAGGGTTCGGAACGAGTTGCAGAAGTAACAGCCAGATTTACACTGGATGCAATGCCCGGTAAACAGATGGCAATAGATGCAGATTTAAATACCGGAGCGATTGATGATAAGGAAGCAAGAAGACGACGTGAAAAGATTCAGGAGGAAGCAAGCTTCTTCGGATCAATGGATGGTGCCTCCAAGTATGTCAAAGGAGATGCAGCAGCAGGTCTGATTATTACAGGTATAAATATTGTTGGCGGTATTGCAATGGGTATGCTGCGGCAGGGGCTTGATATTAATGCTGCAATGAACAAGTATACGATTCTGACAATTGGTGATGGTCTTGTCAGTTCCATTCCGTCTTTGCTGATATCTCTTGCAACAGGTATTCTGGTGACCAAAGGGTCCAAGGAATCAGATTTTGGTCATGTATTGATCAGTCAGCTTTTCGGACTTCCAAAGGTTCTATATCTTGTCGGGACAGTAATTGCAGTACTTGGTATTGCAACACCTTTACCGGATATTATTTATGTTGGAATCGGGATCTGCTTTATTGTTGGGGCACGTGTAACACAGGGAACGATTGAAACAACAAAGATACAGGAAGCAGCTTCTACAGAGGAAACAAAGGCAGAAGAAATAAGGCAGCCGGAAAACGTAAACAGTTTGTTACAGGTAGATCCGATCGAATTGGAATTCGGATATGGCATCATCCCGCTTGCTGATGTAAACCAGGGCGGAGATTTGCTGGACCGTGTCGTTATGATCAGAAGGCAGATTGCGCTTGAACTTGGAACAGTTGTACCAATTATTCGATTGCGGGATAATATACAACTCAATCCAAATCAGTATATTATAAAGATTAAGGGAATACAGATCAGTGAAGGGGAGATTTTGTTTGACCATTATATGGCAATGAATCCGGGGCATGTGGAAGATGAAATTACCGGTATCCCGACATTTGAACCATCCTTTCATTTACCGGCGATCTGGATTACGGAAAGCCAGAGGGAAAGAGCCGAAAGTTTTGGTTATACAGTGGTTGATCCGCCATCCATTATTGCAACACATCTGACAGAAATTATAAGAGAACATATTGCTGAGCTTCTTACAAGACAGGATATCCAGAATCTGGTAAATAACCTGAAAGAAAATAATCAGGCACTTGTAGATGAATTGGTACCAAAGCTTATGAGTCTTGGTGAAATAGAAAAGGTTCTTCAGAATCTCCTGAAAGAGGGAATCTCGATCAGAGACCTGGTTACGATTTTTGAAACACTTGCAGATTATGCACCGACAACACATGATACGGATATTCTGACAGAATACGTCAGGCAAAGTCTGAAGAGAGCAATTTCGGGCAAATATTTTTCCACAGGAGAGACAACAAGTGTTGTAACACTTGATCCCAAACTGGAACAGGATATCATGGGAAGCGTTAAGCAAACGGAAACAGGGGCGTATCTGACGCTTGATCCGGACAGAACGAAAGCAATCCTGAAATCAGTTGGTTCAGAAACAAAGAAATTGGAAGATGCGGGAAAAAATCCGATCATTATGACATCGCCAATTGTAAGAATGTATTTTAAGCGTATGACAGAAGATTATTTCAGAGATTTGATTGTGATTTCGTACAATGAAGTGGAATCCAATATAGAACTACAGTCAGTCGGGATGGTGACAGCATAATATGATAATTAAAAAGTTTACGGGGAAAACAGAAGAAGACGCGACAGCCACTGCGCAGAAAGAACTTGGTGGAAATATTGTAATCATGAATGTCAGACCACTGAAAAGAACCGGTTTTTTTTCTTTTTTGAAACCGAAAAGGACGGAAGTAACGGTTGCACTGGAAGAAGAAAAAGAACACCAGACAGTGTCTGGACCAGCAAGTTTTCCGGTAGTCAGACCGACAGTTCCTGCGCAGGAAAAGAAGGATACATCTGCTGGAGAACAGCTTGCAAAAGCCTCAGCAGAGGGCGTAATTCCTCCTTTGAAAGTCGGAGGTGCTGTACAGAGTGAAATAGTCAAAACAGTTTCCAAACAGGATGAAAACAGCGTAATTGAAGAGAAACTGGACAATCTGCATAACCTGCTGGAACAAAATATGCTGCGCCCCGAAAACCAGAAAACGGCAGCAGGGGAAACGGGGAAGACGACATCACAGAAACTGATTGTTAAAACAGAAAAAGTTTCGGAAGAAATTCTTTCTTTTATTAAATTGTTATACAATACACTTCTGGAAAATGAAGTGAATGAAATATATGCGAATGAACTTACGGATGAGATCGAGAAAATCAGCAAACCGAATATGCCATTTGAATATGCGCTTTCAAATGTTTATCAGAAAATGGTATTGAAATTCGGGAAACCGGAGACAATACAGCCTGCGAAAGAAGGGCTTAAGGCAGAAATCTTCATAGGCCCGACGGGTGTTGGGAAGACAACAACAATAGCAAAACTGGCCTCCATGCTGTATGTTACAGAAAAAAAGAAAGTGGCGCTTCTGACAATGGACACCTATCGTATCGCCGCAGCGGAGCAGCTGCGTACCTATGCATCCATTCTGGAGATTCCGTTTCGCGTGATATATTCTATCGAAGAGATGAAACAGGCAGAAGAAGATTTCAGGGATTATGATTATCTGATGGTTGATACAGCAGGTCACTCTTTTCATAATGAAGAACAGAAGAATAATATTGCAGAATTTATTCATGTTCTGACAGATAATATGGAAAGTGATATTTTTCTTGTATTAAGTGCAACAACGAAATACAGAGATCTTCTTGAAATTGCAGATTCCTACTCAGAGCTTCTGAAGTATAAGCTTATTTTTACGAAAATGGATGAAACGGGTGCAGCAGGAAATCTGTATAATCTCAGAATGCATACAGGAGCGTCTATGTCCTATATTACGAATGGACAGAATGTTCCTGATGATATTGCAGTGTTTGATGCGCAGAGAATAGTAAAGGGACTTCTTGGCGGAAAAAAATAGGTTGAAAAAAAATACCTTTATATGTCGATATATTGAGGAAGCGGAACAGTATGGATCAGGCAGAGCAGCTTAGAAATATCATTAAAAAAGAGAGTACACCACAGAGACCGAAAGCCCGGGTCATTACAATTACCAGTGGAAAAGGCGGAGTAGGCAAATCAAATGTAGCAATCAATCTTGCTGTTCAGCTTAGAAAACTGGGACAGAAGGTTATTATACTGGATGCTGATTTTGGGCTCGCAAATATTGAAATTATGTTTGGTACCGTTCCCAAGCATAATCTCTGCGATCTGATATACCAGGGAAAGAATATAAAGGAAATTATTACCTGGGGTCCTATGGGGGTAGGCTTTATTTCCGGAGGATCCGGAATATCCGGAATGTACAATCTCAGCAGGGATTATCTGGTATATATCATTGTAAATCTTGCGGAACTCGATGCGATTGCTGACACGGTTATTATTGATACAGGAGCAGGGATTTCTAATGCAGTAATGGAGTTTCTGGTAGCAAGTGGAGAAGTGATACTTGTAGCGACACCTGAGCCAACTTCAATCACGGATTCCTATTCGCTGCTGAAGGCATTGAATCAGTATCCACGCTTTTCGAAGGAAAACACATTGATTGAAGTGGTATCAAATAAAGTGGCATCAGATGAAGAAGGAGAACAATTGTTTCATAAGTTGAATGCTGTTGTTGCCAGATATTTGAAATTGCCGCTTACGTATCTTGGTGCGATTCCACAGGATCAGATGCTCGTCCGGAGTGTCATGCAGCAGTCTCCGGTTTCTCTGCAGTATCCAGGAGCAAAATCAGTGCATGCATTTGAAAAAATTGCAGAATTTCTTACAGGGCAGGATGGAGTACCAGAAGCTACACCGCGCGGAATGGCAGCTTTTTTCTCTCATATTATTGCAGGCAGAAAACTTGAAAAAACGCCACAAAAATAAGGAGTTTAAATGTTGACAGATTATATTTTACCGGGGACACGCATCGAATTAAAATCCAGTGGAGATTCATGGATGCATCAGGATGAGGAAAAAAAGGTACATATCAGTGAAGTATATGATGTGGTCTCTGAAGATCGAATTGATGTAATGATGCCGATGGAACAGGGAAAACTTGTTTTATTGCCGATCAACGCTGAATATAATATTGCTTTTTACTCACAAAAGGGATTATTTCAATGTGAAGCGCAGGTAGCAGACAGATATAAATCAAATAACATGTATGTTCTGTCAATGAATCTGACTTCAAGTTTAAAGAAGCTGCAGCGAAGAGAATACTACAGATTCAGCTGTGCGATTGAAGCAGAAATAAGAATCCTTTCAGAGTATGAAACACTGGCAGCCCGCAGTAATCCTCATTTTGAGATAAGTCCGAATGAAGAGATGCAGAAAGCTGTGATTGTTGATATCAGCGGCGGGGGTATGCGGTTTGTTTCACAGGCCAGATATGAAGAAGAATCAGGCGTTTTTTGTAAGTACACACTTGTTCAAAATGACATACAGAAACAGTATCAGGTTACGGCCAAGATACTGAAAGTGAAAGAACTTGATAACAGACCTGATCTGAGAGAATATCGGATTAAGTATACCAACATCAGCAGAGCTGACAGGGAAGATATTATTCATTATATTTTTGAAGAAGAACGCAGGATCATAAGAAAATAGAGGACAGGTGTTTCTGATTTGCCTGAAAGAAATGGAGAAAAAATGAAAAAAATTTTACTGGTTGATGATTCTGCACTTATGAGAAGTGTACTTAGTGATATTATTAATGCAGATTCTAGATTCCATGTAGAAGATAGAGCAGCAGATGGAATAGAAGCATTGGAAATTCTGAAGCGAAAAACATATGATGCCGTTGTACTTGATGTAAACATGCCGCGTATGGATGGAATACAGTTGCTTCGGGAACTTCAGAAAAATCAGATTGCTGTAAAGATCATGATGGCCAGTACGGATACGGTAGAAGGTGCCAAAGTCACACTGGATGCGCTGGAACTTGGTGCAATTGATTTTATCCATAAACCTGACAGAGCCAATGCATGCAGGAGTGAAGATTTTTCGAAGGAATTTACGGATACGCTTGCAGCAGTTTGTGCAGGTCAGATTCCCAAATTTACAAAGGCTGTTTCTGCAAGTGAGACGCAGACTTCACAGAAAATAAATCGCATTGTGGAGAGACATTCCTACCAGGTCACAGGAAACAGGGTTGTGGCAATTGCAAGTTCAACAGGCGGACCAAGAGCTTTGCAGGCGCTTATTCCGAAACTTCCGCATAATCTGAAGGCACCGGTTGTTCTGGTACAGCATATGCCGGTTGGATTTACAGCATCCCTTGCTGAACGCCTTGATTCTCTGAGTGCAATTCATGTCAAGGAAGCAGCAGAAGGGGACACTTTACAGGCAGGAACGGTCTACATTGCAAAAGGTGGGGTTCATATGTATATTCGGTATTCAGGTGGGAAACACATCATTCACCTGGAAGACGGACCCAACCGGGAGGGTGTTAAGCCCTGTGCGAATTATATGTATGAGTCGCTCGAAGACAGTGGATTTGATGAGGTGGTATGCGTTGTCCTTACCGGTATGGGATCTGATGGAACAGAAGGAATCAAGAATCTGAAAACGCGGAAACGGGTACATGTTATTTCACAGGATGAAGGTTCCTGTACTGTTTATGGAATGCCGCGTGCAGTTGCACAGGCGGGATTGTCTGATCAGACTGTAAGGCTGGATGACATAGCCCAGGAAATTATAATGAACGTTGGTATCCGATAGAGGATGCAGCAAATTGTGGAGGTAAAAGAATATGGATGTTTCTCAATATCTTGGTGTCTTTCTGGATGAAGCAAAGGAACATATTCAAAGTCTGAATGATAATATTATGATGCTTGAAGAGGATCCTACAAATGAAGACTGTATTAATGAAATCTTCAGAGCAGCGCATTCCATGAAGGGAATGGCTGGCACGATGGGATATAAGCGGATGCAGCAGCTGACACATGATATGGAGGATGTCTTTTCAGATGTTCGCGGCGGTGTGCTGAAAGTTGACACGAACATGACAGATACATTGTTTCAGTGTCTGGATGCAGTACAGGCATATGTTGATAAGATTACTGAAACACAGGATGAAGGCACAGAAGACAATGCAAATCTGATTAAGGCACTTGCCGATATACGTGCAGGGAAGGGGGGCAGTGCAGCGCCTCAGCCAGACAGAGCATCCAGGGCAGAAAGTGTTTCAAAGGATGCAAAGGATGCAGAAGTGTCTGGTGCATCATGGAAGACGATTCAACTTGAGCCAAATGTAAAATCTACATTGGAAACAGCAATGGAAGATGGTAAAAAAATATATGGAATGACCGTTCATATTCAGGAAACCTGCATTTTAAAGGCAGCACGAGCATTCCTTGTATTTAAGGGATTGGAAGAAGCAGCTGAAATCGCTGTTTCAGAGCCTTCTGCGCAGGATATTGAGGATGAAAAATTTGAGTTTACATTCAGCCTGATTCTTATTTCAGATGCTGATATGGACAAGGTTGCAGATATTGCCAGAAATGTTTCTGAGATTGAGTCAGTAGAAATAGGCGAATTTGATATCTATAATGCCAAGTTGACAGAAGACAGAGAAGCATCTGCCATATCGGCTCAACCATCTGCTGTTTCTGTACAACAGGAGCAGGCAGGAACGTCTGCGACAGCTGCACCTGCTGTTGCACCGGCAGCATCGGGAAGTAAGAAACCAGTTGGTAAACCGGTTGT
>JAGOGF010000166.1 GCA_017996845.1 Butyrivibrio sp. | reverse complement strand
CGGATGGTTTCGGGAATATGATTATTAACCTTACTGATTGCAATCCGGTTTTCCATCTGTGCTGCCAGCATTTTCTTCTGAAAAATGCGCGTCACCACAAACAAAACAGGTGTCACAATCAGCATCAGTATCCCCAGTCCTTTGCTCAGAATGCAGATCATGATCAGAATACTGATTACACTGCATGCATCCGCAAACATTCCGATGATTCCATCCGTAAAAAGAGCATCCACAACATCTGCATCATTCACAAACCGGGATGTGATCTTCCCGCTTTCGTTGGCTGTATAATATGCAGCCGGAAGCCGGTGCAGTTTGTCACACATTTTGCTGCGAAGACCATGCATGATCTTCTGCCCCAAAACTGTAATCATTACATTTTGTCCCGCTTCCAGTATCCCGGATACTGCAATCATACCAAAATAGAATAACGCCATTTGCAGCGAGATTCTTTCTTTGTTTATGAGTCCGTCTATCATTTTCTGAAGAAAGAGGGGCGGAAAGAGTGCCGTTATTACAGCACCGATGATGATCAGAAAAGTCATTGCACTCATTACCGGTGCTTTTCGGATGGTCTCCAGAAGTATGGACCGCAGGTCAGCGTGATTATTACTCTGCATATTCCGTCCCTCCGTTCATCTGTGCCCCAAAAAGTCCTGCGTATATCTGATTGGTACGCAGCAGATCCGCATGGGAAGAAAATACGGCATGTCCTTTTTCCATAAAAAGGACTTTGTCCATTTGTGGAAAAAGTTTCAGTCTGTGCGATATCAGCAGAATGGTACGCCCTTCTGCCATTTTTTTCAGATTGTCAAATATTTCCTGTTCCGTTTTCTGATCCACTGCCGAAAAAGGATCATCCAGAATCAGAATCTGCGCATCATGATAAAGGGTACGTGCAAGCGCGCATCTTGCCTGTTGCCCACCGGAAAGTCTTATCCCGCCGCTTCCCACAGAAGTTTTTTCCTTCAGCGGCATTTTACGGATTTCCTCGTCCATGCATACTGCCCTGAAATAGGAATCCGTCTCTTTTTTCTCCCCCAGACATACATTTTCTTCCAACGTATCACTCATCAGTTCCGGTTGGTGCCCCAGATAGGAAATCATCCGGCTCTTCTCGTAATCACTCATTTCTGAATATTCCGTCATTCCAAGCTTAATGCTGCCTTCGTACGCAAGTTCCCCGATCAGCACTCTTGCCAGGGTCGTTTTACCACAGGCTACCGGGCCCGTAATTCCGATGATCTGACCCGGAGCCGCCTCAAAATTGATGTCAGAAAGCACCTTCTGACCATCTTCCCATGTGACATTCAGATTCCTGACCGTAAGGGGAACACCTGATGCAAAATCCAGCGCTGAATCCGTACTTTTTTCAATATATTCTTTCATCAGCGGTTTGATCCGTTTCCATGATACCTGTGCTTTCTGTACTGCATTAAAAAGTTTCGCGGCTTTGGAAGATTTACTTGCCATTTTGGCAAAACAGGACATAAAGGTAGTAAAAGCCGCGATATTCCAGACCTTCCATCCTGTTCCCAGCACATTGCGGGACCCCAGAAACAGAATCAGTACAATCCCACACATGGAAATGATATTGTAGAGAGGCTGCATCGTGCTTTCCCATAAATTGGCCAGGATTGCACTTTTCTCATAATCTGCAAGATACGATTCATAATGCATATCCTTCTGCACATCGCACCCGTATACTCTGTACGTGAGCGCATTTCCTACCCGGTCCATCGTTACCTGATTCAAGCGTCCTGCACTTTTACGATAAGCCGCACTGAACTTTGTAACAACGGTTTTGAGTCTGCCTGCAATAAAATATGCTGCCAGCGTAAAAGAGGCAGAAAGAGCTGCAAGACGCCAGTCATAGGAAAACAGCATTACAAGATATGCGACCAGTACCACCCCGGTATCAAAAACCTCCGTTGTAAATTTCCGCATACCTTCCACACAAGCATCCACATCCCCAACCGCTTTGGTCATGATGCTGCCCAGTTTTTGCCGTTCCAGTTCCTCATAGCTCATATTTACGAGACTGTTATAAAGCATATGCCGCATATTCCTGCTGGTGTCATTGGCAAAACGCCGCACATAAAATCTTTTGAAACAACGCATTACCTGTACGAAAAAAATAACCGCCAGGTAAACTGCTGCCAGTATCAGCATATTCTGATATGTTTTTGTCCCTTTTATAATATCATACAGGCACTGTGCCATCTGTCCCTCAAAATATGGGCCGGCTACCATCCCCACATTATATAGAATTCCTGAGACTGTTACGATCAAAAGCGGTACAGCCTCAAGTCTGAAATAGGACAGGATATGATCCGGTGCTGTTACTTTCTCTACATTTTTCATGTTTTCATCCACATCTTCAAAACATTCATTCCCATTATTTCAATTGTCTTACACAAAAACTATCTTATCACAGATACAGAATAATATTTCCTTAAGTTTTCCTGAATCGGCAATTATGGCGATTCATTCCTGCACGATGGTGGTATACTGATTTTCTGGTGTATCTGTTTTATATCAATCTAAAATAATGAAAGGCTTTTATCATGAATAACAAATATGTTGCACATTATCTTGACTGGAAAAATGCAACCTGGTTTCTGATTGTGGCATTTTTCGGACTGCTTATCGTTCTTGGCCTTATTTTTCTGGATGCCCGCAGAATGACGGATAAAAATGATTCCGGCTCTGACAATCCTGATTATTCTGCGAAACCCCTTCCGGGAAAAAAGAAAACCAAAATGATCAATCTGGAAACCTGTCAGGTTGTAGAACGCTTTTATGAACTGGTTTTTTCCAGTACCTCCATTCTGTTCTTTCTCGCTGCCTATTATCTGATCGATCGCTTTATGAAAATCCGGGAATACCGGATTTTCTGGAACCGTTATTCGGATGTTCTGCTGATGGCCTTTATTTTTATGTCTGTTTTTCTGAATACCCTGCTTGACCACTGTTATGTACCGCTTCGAACACTGAAACCTGCGCAGAAAGCTTCCATTCGACTGGTCAGCACTTTTTATATGATCCTGATTTTTCTATACATTCGATTTATTTATAACGATACCAACTATAATGAACTGATCATTTACTTTGTCGGGCTGGTCATCGGACGATTCATATACTTTGATTTTACCTGGAAAGATTTTTCACAGACCATGCGTAATCTCTGGGAAAATCTTCCTTTACTTCTTCTGATCATTCTTTATTCCGGCCTCATGTGCTGGGTCGGCTTTGCAACAAAATTTCTTTTGAAATCAAACGGTGTCATCGTCAGTATTCTGATCGCACACCTTTTTATGGATATTTCCATCCTGATCGTGCACGTGTTTCTCCGGCACAAAAGAGAGGATGTTGTGAAGCAGAAAAGGCACAGACACTAATCACTTTCTACAAGTGAGGAACAGATCGTGAACTGATTCTTCTTATATGAAATAATTCCTTCTTTCTGCATTCTGGAAAGTTCTCCTGACATTGCACTTCTGTCTACCGATAAAAAATCTGCAAGCTGCTGCCTGTCAAACGGGATTGAAAAGCTCGCAGATTTTTTTTTCATGGACTCGGCAGATAAATATGCCAGCAGTTTGTCTCTTGTATTTCTTCTGGTCAGATACATCAGCTTCTCATTCATCAACAGATTTTTGGACGCCAGAAGGGTAATCAGATTCTGAATCAGTCTCGTATGAAATGCGCAGGCGGAAGAGCAGGTAGTCAGTACTCTCCTGATATTCAGGAAAATGACCTGTGTTTTCTCAAGACACTCTACACTGACGCCAATCGGCAGTCCAACCCCTGCATAACTTTCTGCAAATGTCTCTCCCGGTTCAATCACCGTCACAATATTTCTGTTTCCCCAATAATCTTCATTTATTACATTGGCAGTTCCTGCCGTAATCAGTCCGATCGTATCTATCCTATCTCCATAGCGGTATATATACGCACCTTTTTCGTAGGTCTTTCTCTCTGCAGAGAGGCATCCCAACATGGATTCTGTCTCCTTCTCTCCCACTCCCTGAAACAAATCCGAATGCATAATTACCGCGATATCATTATTTTTCATATCTTTCTCCTTTACGTTGCATTTGCAACATACTTGCTTTGTGAATTGTATTACACTTTTCTCAGAAACGCAAAAGAATATCATTTCAATATGATTTCACGAAGGGAGTTTTCTGATGAAAAGAAAAATCATTCAGATTGATACAGAAAAATGCAATGGATGCGGTGCATGCGCAGCTGCATGTCATGAAGGAGCAATCGCAATGGTGGATGGAAAAGCCAGGCTGATGCGCGATGATTACTGCGACGGCCTTGGTGATTGTCTGCCTGCCTGTCCGACCGGTGCAATTACCTTCACCGAACGGGAAGCTGCAGCATATGATCAGGAAGCAGTTCTGCGCTCCAAAGCGCAGGGAAATGCTACAACGCATTCCGGATGTCCCGGAAGCGCTGCACATACCATAAACCATTCCTGTCCGGGCAGCGCTCCGGCAGCTTTACGCCCGGCGGCAGAAAACGCTGTGGAAGTTTCCTCCGGTTCCGTATCCGAACTTACTACATGGCCTGTTCAGATACAGCTGGCTCCTGTCAATGCGCCTTACTTTGATCATGCGAGGCTTCTTGTTGCAGCTGACTGCACAGCCTATGCACGTGCTGATTTTCATGCACGTTTCGTAAAAGGTCACGTAACACTGATCGGATGCCCGAAACTGGATGATGCCGACTATGCAGATAAACTGACTGAAATCCTGATAAATAACAATATTAAAAGCGTTACTGTCGTTCGTATGCAGGTTCCCTGCTGCGGCGGCATTGAATATGCCGTTAAAACTGCGCTGCAGAGAAGCGGCAAAATGATTCCATGGCAGGTCGTTACACTTTCAACCGATGGAGAAATCCTCGACTGATTGTGTGAAACATTTTAAGAGCGCCGCATCGCGCGGCACGAAAGGGGAAAATATGAGTGATATGTTTTGTTTTCAATGTGAGCAGACAGCCGGATGCACAGGTTGTACCGGAAAAGCAGGTGTTTGTG
>JAGOGF010000165.1 GCA_017996845.1 Butyrivibrio sp. | reverse complement strand
AATTACATTTTATTATATATGAGCCATTCTTCTGCGAATATAGTCATCCATTATATCTGCCGTTTCATCAATGCCAAGTCTGCTGCTGTTAATGGAACAATCATAATTTCTGGAGTCTCCCCATTTCCATTCGCAAAAATGATCATGATATGCCTTTCGGCTCTTATCATGCGTACGAACCCTATCCGCCGCCTCTTCTCTGGATACGTCGTAAACATGCATGATTCGTTCAATTCGAGCATCTATATCTCCCAGAATATAAAAACTGATCAATCCGGAAAAATCTTTTAATACATTTTCCGAGCAGCGCCCCACAATGACAAAAGATTTTCCCTCTTTTGCCATTTTTTTCAGAAAATCAAACTGCAGCATGGCAATATTTTCCTCCGGGGAATTATTAAATCCTCGTACGGTTCTGGAAAGAAAAGGTATCTTGGGTGTTTCATCATATTTTTCCAGATTTTTTATGTCCACTTCTTTATGCAGTGCAATTTCTTCCAAAAGATTTCTATCGAAAAATGGAAGGCCAAATCTCTTCGATAATATCTCTGCTATTGCATGTCCCCCACTGCCATATTCCCGTCCCACTGAAATGATAATCTGTTTATCCGACATGTCATTCCTCCTGTCTGTTTACTCAGAAATATCTCACATACATGACGATCATTGAGATAACCAGAACAATCGCAGTTGCCGGAGCTGCCGCCCTGCAATATTTTCCCCATCCAATCGGATGTCCCTCTCTCGCCGCAACAGATGTACCGACAACATTGGCCGATGCTCCGATTGGTGTGGCACTTCCGCCTACATCTGTTCCAATGGAAAGTGCCCATGCCAGTGTCATCAGATCAACTCCCATAGATGCCGAAAGTGATTTGATTACCGGCAGCATTGTTGCTGCAAATGGAATATTATCAATAAATGCACTTGCAATTGCAGAAACCCATATAATAATTGCAATCATGACCATAGCGTTGCCTTTGCTTACTTTGCCGATCAAATCTGCAATAATCTCTAAAAATCCCGTTTCTTCCAATCCTCCTACAACTACAAAAAGACCGATGAAAAAAAGAATCGTTTTATAATCAATCTTGCAGATCAGTTTTTTCGCTTTATTCCCTGCTGCAAGCAGAGATAATACTGCAATCAGTAAACCGATCAGTGCAACACTCAATCCGGTCTGTGCATGTGTTACAAGCAAAATCACTGCACAGGAAAAAATAGCACAGCTGAAAATAAATGCTTTCCTGTTCGTTATGGCATCTGCCGGTTCCGGGTATGACTTGTTCTGTGTATCCCGCTGCTCTGTATGCAACTCCCTTCGGAAAACCAAATAGAAATATATCACAACTGCAATCAGTGAAATTCCTGCCATCAATCCTGTGTTTGTAATAAAATCACTGAATGAATACCCGAGAGAAGTTCCGATTATGATATTCGGCGGATCTCCGCACATTGTTGCGGAGCCTCCGAGATTTGCACAAAAAATTTCCGATAAAATCATTGGAACCGGATTAAATTTCAGCAACTGTGATAACTCTACCGTAACTGCTGCCAGAAAAAGGATTACCGTAATACTGTCAATAAACATTGCCAATATCGCCGATACAATCATAAATGTAAAAAAAATCGGAATCACTTTATATTTTACCGCTTTTGCAATTGTGATACAAAGCCAGCGAAAGAATCCTGAGTCAGCCATTCCTTCCACCATAATCATCATTCCCAGGATAAAAATAATTGTTTCCCAATTTATTCCTTTTGATATCTCTTCTGAAGCTCCTGCAGTGTACCAGAATGACTTTCTGAAAATAGTATCTAAAGCAAGCGTTTCCCATATTGCTTTCATGCTGTGCATACCGATGCCAAATACAATGATCAGTGTAGTCAAGCCACATGATAGCGATACAATATGTCTCTCAACCTTATCTGTAATGATCAATCCGAACATGATCAAAAAAATAATCACTGCTGCAATCTGTGCTGCCATCCATAAGTCTCCTGTCTTTTCATTTACTCTATATTCTTACTTTACAATAAAATGAACAGACACACAATTCCATTATTAACAAACAGATGATTTTATTTTGACAAAAAAGCGTTTTGCATAGTTCTGAAATATCTCTTCCTGGTCAATCTGCAGGTTATGTCCTGCCTCATTCAATACCAGGAAACTGCTGTTTTCATAATTTTGCAGAATACCGCATGCATCTTTGAATCCAACACAGTCATCCTGCCTCCCCGCGAAGAATACTGTCGGAAAATGATATGGTTCTTCTGCCTGATCCACATCACAGGAAAACGCATATCCATTTTGCTGATATTCCTGTAGGAACATACTGTCTGCCACGTTGACACCTGCCATTACTTCCGTTTCATAACGCTGCCACGTTTTCGGAGTTTGAACCACCATGGATTCTGCATAATCACTGTAATCTTTTTCCGGTGCATAATCCTGCATATCCACACGCTCCATCACCTGGAATTTAGGCAGATCACGTTTATTATAATCAGGGATAATACAGGGACAGATAAACAGACTTCCACATATCTGTGCGAAACAGGCCTTTATAATTCCGCGCGCCAGATATCCCCCATATGATTCACTTGCCAGAATAAACGGCTGTGTACCAATTACATCGTGAATAAAATGCACCAGAACCTCTGACAGAATATCTGCGTTTTTAATCCAAAATACACTTTTGGTTTTTCCCATACCTGGCAAATCCAAATAAATACGCTTATATCCTGTACACTCTGCCTGTTCCAGAACAGGCTCCAGGCAGCCGGTCATAATGTGATGGTCTACATAATACCCATGCAGCATCAGAACCGGCACCCCTTCTCCAACCGTTTCATAATACATTTGCAAATCTTCATAACACCAATACATAATCTATTCTCCTTTGTATGCTTACTTTTTACATATCGTCCATTTCGCAATCGGATGAAAGTTCAAATCATAACAGAACCTGCTATCCTCTGCCAAATCCATGTCCGCACAACAAATCTATTTTCTCTTTATTCCAATTATTGCACAATATGTCTGATAATATAAAAAGAGATGTCCTGGATCTTGAAACCGCATCCATACATCTCTTTCTGTTTCTTTTCTCATTTTTTAAATGCTTTAAAAGCGCCTGCCGATTTATGAATGAAATAAGGCTTATCCTCTGTAACTTTCCCTTTCAAATAATTCATCCACTCACACTTTCTGCTCTCAAGCTTTTCTTTTGCGTTGCCCGGCCAGGAATCAATATAATCATATATTGCCTGCGCACTCGGAACCAGCAGATCATTTTGCTGCTCTGAGACTGTCACTTTTGCAAATACGCTTTTCAGCTGTTCCATCCCATTCTCCAATTCAAAATTCTTTGTCATCCAGACCGGCAGATCGATCTGCTCATCAAACTCTTTTACAAGGGAATTAAGTTCTTTCAAATGAGTCTGCCCTACTGTAGATGCATAGAACATACCATCTTCTTTGAGCATATCTTTACAGGTCTCAAGCAGTTCCTTCCTGCTGTCGTTAGAAATGTGGTAAAGCATGTGATTGGCTATGATACGATCAAAGTTTCCTTCTATACGTTCAAAATGCTCCGCATCTTTTTGAAGATATACAAATTCAATATTTTTCTTTTTATATAATACTGCATCTTTTTCAATATTTTTTCTGGCTGACTGCAGCATCCTTTCCGAATTGTCTGTCAGATATATTTTCATATTATCAGGTAATTGCGCATGGATCATGCTCCAGAGCATTCCATTTCCGCATCCCACTTCCAGAATCTTCATTCCCTTTTCCAACTGTAAATTTTCAAAGATCCACTGATACCAGTTAGTCTTTGAAGTACTATACACATGAATATTGATACGTTTCTGCAAATTTCCGCTTTCTGTATATTGTTTGATCACTTCTTCCTTTTGCTGTGTCATGTGTATGATCTGCAGCATTTTATCCCAGCGCTGTGCCTCTTCGACTCCCTGCATTTCCTTTACAGCCTCGAGGACCTGACTGATATGTTCTTTCTGTGTCTGCAGCATTTTTTCCTGTTTCAGAAAAGTATCTGCTATATTTTCCTCAGACAGAATTTTCTGAATCTCATCCAATGAAAAATTCAGATATTTCAGCATCAGAATCCGCTGCAATATTTCTAATGACTTCATCCCATACTGCTGATAACCGCTTTCTGTATACTTTTCTGGTTTAACCAGCCCGACCTTATTATAGTGCCGGATCGTTTTATAGGATACTCCTGTCAGCTTTGCCAGTTCCCCTGCTGTATAAAACTCCTTCTGCATATCCTCTGCCTCCTGCTGTTTCTGTTATTTATCCTGGAAAAATCATTTCGTAAAAATGCGCCTTGCAACCTTATAATAAAAATAAACCATGCCCCAAGGGCATGGTCAAGAAGAAAATCTATAACAAATATGTAACTTCAAAATACTTTATTCTGTCTTTCACAAAATATTCTGCTTTTTAAATATGAAAAGAACCCGCATAGAATGCGGGTTCTTAAAAAAATCAATTTTCGATTGATTATCTCTTTGAGAACTGAGGAGCACGACGAGCTGCTTTCAAACCGTACTTCTTTCTTTCCTTCATACGAGGATCTCTTGTAAGGAATCCTGCTTTCTTCAGTGTTGGTCTGTATTCATCAGAATCAGCCTGAAGAAGTGCTCTGGAAATACCATGTCTAATTGCGCCTGCCTGACCTGTTGTGCCACCGCCGCGTACTGTTACGATAACATCAAACTTATCGTTTGTCTCTGTAGCAACAAGAGGCTGACGAACGATCATTCTCAGTGTTTCAAGACCAAAATACTCATCTACAGGTCTCTTATTGATTGTAACGTTTCCTGAACCGGAAACGAGATATACTCTTGCAACAGAACTCTTTCTTCTGCCTGTTCCATAATAACTAGCTGCTTTAGCCATTTTAATTTCTCCTTTCAAATATCCCTATTAAAATGTCAGTACTTCAGGCTTCTGAGCAGCATGTTCATGCTCCGGTCCTGCATATACGTGAAGTTTTGTGAACATCTGTCTTCCAAGAGATCCCTTGGGAAGCATTCCCTTAACGGC
>JAGOGF010000164.1 GCA_017996845.1 Butyrivibrio sp. | reverse complement strand
TCGTGCTGACAATTTTGTAATCCATCAGTTTGTGGTCATTGTAGTACTTACTGATTGACGCAGCAATATCAGGTGCAGTTGCCTGCAGACCTGCAAAAAAACCGACACCAACCAGTACAATGATAAAGAGGGATATGAATCTTCCGAAAGATTTTTTGATTTTAACAAGTGTATTTTTATATAGCATATGCATTACCACGCAATCTCTTCTGCATTTTTGGGTGATTGATTCAGAATAAAGTCACTGACCGTTCCGTTTTTGATATGAATGACTTTATCTGCAATATCCGCCAAAACTGCGTTGTGTGTAATCAGAATAGTTGTAGTACCCATTTTCTTGCAGGTTTTCTGTAATAAAGCGATGATCCGCTGACCGATCACACTGTCAAGCGCTCCGGTAGGTTCATCGCATAACAGCAGTTTCGGATTTTTGGCAATCGCTCTGGCAATGGCAACACGTTGCTGTTCCCCACCGGAAAGCTGGGCAGGAAAATTATTGATACGATCGGATAGTCCGACCTGCTCCAAAACTGTTTTGGGGTCAAGCGAATCGGGGCAGATCTGGCAGGCAAGTTCCACGTTTTCAAGTGCGGTCAGATTTCCCACAAGATTGTAAAACTGAAAAACAAATCCGATGTCACTTCGTCTGTAATTAATTAGCTCTTTTTTACCATATTGATGAACGTTACTGTTATCTACGACAATGCTGCCGCCGCTGGGACTGTCCATTCCGCCCAGCAGATTCAGTATAGTGGTTTTACCGGCACCGGACGGCCCGAGAATAACAACCAGTTCTCCCTTCTCAATTGAAAAGGAACAATTTTGAACTGCATGTATCGTTACATCTCCTGCAGTGTATTCTTTTTTTACATTTTCAAAATCAATGAATGACATAAAATTCCTCCATAATTATTATACACGGTGTTGAATATTAACATTTGATATAGTATATTGACTTTATGATGAAGTAACAACAAGCAGATTATTACTGAATGCTGTTTACCCGACAGATTAAAAAGAAGTGTATGAGAAAAAACAAATAATCTGAAACAGGAGAATGTATGGAAGAAAAGAAAATGGACAGGCGAGTGAAATATTCTTTAATGGTGATCCGGAAAAGTTTTATCACATTATTAAAGAAAAAGCCGATATCAAAGATTACGATAAAGGAAATCTGTGATGTTGCAGATGTCAATCGTGCAACCTTTTATGCGCATTACCTGGATCAATATGATCTGTTACATCAGATTGAACAGGATCTGATTGATGAGATAAACCAATATTTATTCGGGCATGATCTGAATGCCAATTTAAGCGCGGTTTCAGAAGAACCCATTGAACTGCTGGATAAGATTCTACAGTACGTAAAGGAAAATGCGGAACTTTTTGATCTTTTTCTGAATCTGGAAGAAGATATTCATTTTCAGCAGGAAGTGATACAGATTATTGGAAACCAGCATTTTGCTTCGATGACTGCGGATCGGGAGAATTCGGAATATATGTTTCTTTTTTATGCAAGTGGCAGCATCGGGGTGATACAGAAATGGTTACATGACGGTATGAAGAAATCAACGAGAGAAATGGCAGAACTGATATTGAAATTATCGATCAGTGGGAGAATTGCATTTCAATAACAACAGAAAATGCGGCTGACTGTTTTTGCTGCTCACACATCGGATTTGTGGACAAAAAAAATCAGGTGCGCTATAGTAGAATATAAGAAAACGGTTTCCATTACAGACGGGATAAATGCTGGTGGAAACAGAGCATGAGGGTCACAATGGTTTCAATTAAAGACGTAGCAAAGGAGGCCGGGGTAGCAATTTCAACGGTTTCCAAGGTACTTAACAATTATCCGAATGTCAGCGAAGAGACAAGGCTGAAAGTATATGAAGTAGTGGAACGACTTAATTTTGTACCCAATGCGGTTGCTGCGACACTTTCCTCCAAAAAGGCAGGCCGGGTCGCACTTCTTCTAAAATTGAATAATCAGACGCAGGCAATCGATGAAATCGATATGCAATATATTTCCGGTGCGCTTCGGAAAGCACAAGAACTGCAGATGGACGTGATTACAGTATTTTTTTCCATGATACAGGATATGTCACCGGAAGAGATGACAAGATATTTTGCGGCACAGAGTATCAGAGGAATCATCATATATGGATTATCTACAAATGACAGGGTGCTGCATCAGCTGATCAGAAGCGGTAATTTTAAGATCGTTGTTGTGGATGCGCCGATGGTCAATGAAACAACCAGCTGTGTCGGCATTGATCATGAACAGGCGCAGTATGATGTTGCGCGGAAAACAATTACGGAGAATACCTGTAAACGTGTCCTGTATATATCCGGTACAGCAGACGGATATGTGACCGGTGCGCGCCAGAATGGAATGAAGCGTCTGGCACAGGATCTGAACTTGAAAATGATGGTGCGCTGCGGAAATTTTTCAGAATTGCAGGCGCGGGAGATTACCATGCGCTATGCCAAAAACAAAGATGTGGTGGTATGTGCATCTGACCTGATGGCGATCGGGGCAATGAAAGCCTTGATAGAAATGGATATTTTCCGTCCGGTATGCGGGTTTGACGGGATCATACTGATGGGATATGTGGGAAAACAGATGAATACCGTACGGCAGAATTTTGCACATGTATCGGAAGCGGCTGTAATTGAAATTGACAGATTACTGGAAGGCAGTACGGGGAAACAGATCATTCTCCCGCATGAGCTTGTACGGATAAAATATGAGGATATTATTTGCTGAAGGGATAGCACAAGAAAATACTTGCGGAAAACGTTTTCTTGTGGTAATGTGTTTTTAAAGAAAGAAAACGTTTTCCAGAGAAAAGGAGAAAACTATGTCAAAACATACCAATATGCAGCGTGATATTCTGGTACTCAATATGGAAGAAGAGATTGAAAAAATAGCACAGCAGAAATTTGATAAAACATTGAAGGCATGTTCTGTGCAGGAGGCTTATTATGTACTGCTCGAAGTGACCGGTGAACTGCTTAAGGTTGCAGAGCCAATTGCAGGGGAGAAAAAGATTTATTACATTTCCATGGAATTTCTGATTGGAAAATTGTTATCCAATAATCTGATCAACCTTCGGGTATATGACAAGGTTGAAGAAATTCTGCAGAAAAACGGGAAAAGCATTGCACAGCTCGAAGAAGCGGAACCGGAGCCGTCACTGGGAAACGGCGGGCTGGGAAGACTCGCGGCATGTTTTCTGGATTCCATTGCAACACTTGGATTTGCAGGAGAGGGAATCGGTCTGAATTATCATTTCGGCCTGTTCAAACAGGTATTCAAAGATCATTTGCAGACTGCGGAAAAAGATGCCTGGCAGGAAAAAGAATCCTGGCTTGAGAAGACAGACGTAACGTTTGATGTCAGTTTCGGAGACCGCAAGGTGACGTCAAGACTCTACAACATGAGCGTTGTCGGGTATGACAGCGGTATCAACAAACTTCGCCTCTTTGATGTGGAAACAGTCGATGAGAGCCTTGTAAAAAAAGGAATCTCTTTCGATAAAGACGCAATTGAAAAAAATCTGACATTATTCCTGTATCCGGATGATTCTGATGAAGCAGGAAATTTGCTGCGGATTTACCAGGAATATTTCCTGGTCAGCAATGCAGCACAGATGATCCTGCATGAAATGAAAGAACGTAAGTATGATCTTCGAAAGCTCAATGAGCATGCTGCTATTCAGATCAATGATACACATCCGACCATGATCATTCCGGAACTGATCCGTATACTGGTTGAAGATAAGGCATTTTCCATAGATGAGGCAATCGAAGTGGTCAGCAAGACATGCGCCTATACCAATCATACGATTCTGGCAGAGGCACTTGAGACCTGGCCGCTTGCCTATCTGGAGAAGGTAGTACCGCAGCTGGTGCCCTATATCAGGGAACTGGACAAGCGGGTACGTGCGAAGTACAAAAATGCAAAAGTACAGATCATTGATAAGAAAAAGCGTGTTCATATGGCTTTTATTGATATTCACTATGGCTATTCAATCAATGGTGTTGCAGCGATTCATACAGAAATTCTGGAAAAATCCGAACTGAAAGATTTTTATCAGATCTATCCGGAAAAATTTAATAATAAAACAAATGGAATTACATTCCGCAGATGGCTCCTGTCCTGCAATCATCCGCTTGCAGATCTGATTTCCGGCAAGATTGGAGACGGCTATAAAAAGAATGCAAGCCGTCTGGAAGCATTGATGGAATATGCAGAAGACGATGCATTTCTAAGCAGTCTGGAAACAATCAAAATGGATAAGAAAAAAGAACTTGCCGCCTATCTGAAAAAAACGGAGAACGTGGAAGTGGATCCGGAATCCATTTTTGATATTCAGGTAAAGCGCCTCCATGAATATAAACGCCAGCAGATGAATGCACTTTATATTATTCATAAATATCTGGAGATCAAAGGAGGTAAAAAACCAACCCGTCCGTTAACCTTTATCTTCGGAGCAAAGGCAGCACCCGCCTATATCATTGCACAGGACATTATTCATCTGATCCTGGTACTGCAGGATATTGTCAATCATGACCCGGATGTCAGTCCTTATATGAAAGTCATCATGGTGGAGAATTATAATGTCAGCTACGCGGAAAAACTGATTCCCGCCTGCGATGTATCGGAACAGATATCACTGGCTTCCAAGGAAGCTTCGGGAACCAGCAATATGAAGTTCATGCTAAATGGTGCTGTTACACTGGGAACCGATGATGGTGCCAATGTTGAGATTCATTCCCTTGTTGGAGATGATAACATTTACATTTTCGGAATCAGTGCGGACGAAGTAATTGAACATTACAAAAAAGCGGATTATGTGTCCAAAAAATATTATGATAAAAGTCCTGTTATCAAGGAAGCAGTTGATTTTATCATTGGTAAACAATGCATGAAAGTGGGACATAAAGAAAACCTGCAGCGCTTATATAAGGAACTGCTAAACAAAGACTGGTTCATGACCCTGATCGACCTGGAAAGCTATATTGCAGAAAAAGACAGAATTTTTGCAGATTATGAAAATCGTGACAAATGGAAGAAGATGATGCTCAC
>JAGOGF010000163.1 GCA_017996845.1 Butyrivibrio sp. | reverse complement strand
CAGTAAAAAAGACAGCTTTGGGAGGGCTGTCTTTTTTAGAGAAGGTATTTCTTTCTTATGGGGTATAGCAAAAAACTATATAATATATTGGGGGGTTACAAGAAGTATAATATCATTCACCCCAATCTTCGTAAATGCTCAGCTTTCACAAAGTTAACAAATCATCATCGCCATTTTTGTAAAAATTGCACAATTACAAAGGTTTTCTGTTATACCTGCCCATCCACACCAACTTTCGGCTGATGCTGATCAAACAACGCTTCAAATTCGGTGCGCCCAATTTTTTCCTTCTCCAAAAGCAGATCCGCACATTTATGCAAAACATCCTCATATTCAAAAATCATTGCTTTTGCTTTCCCATAGCAGTCATCAATAATGGTCTTGACTTCCTGATCTATTTCTCCTGCCATCAGTTCACTGTGCTTTTTGCTGTGAGCAATATCATATCCGATAAATACGTCTTCTTCCTCTTCATCATAATTCACAATACCGATATGATCAGACATACCATAGCGCGTAACCATACTTCTGGCTTCCTGCGTTGCTTTTTTGATATCACTGGATGCCCCGGTTGTAATATCATGAAAAATAATTTCTTCCGCAATTCTTCCGCCCAGCGATACCATTATTTCTTCGAGCATTTTCTGCTTTGTCAGGAACATTTCATCTTTTTCCGGAAGCGGCATCGTATAGCCAGCCGCGCCAAGTCCTGTCGGAATAATAGATACTGTATATACCGGTCCGACATGAGGCAGTACATGAAACAGAATTGCATGCCCTGCTTCGTGATAAGCGGTAATCTTCTTTTCGTCATCTGAAATGATCCTGCTGTGTTTCTCGGTTCCCATACCGATCTGCACAAATGCCTTACGAATATCCGCCTGATTAATAAATCCGCGGTCACCCATTGCTGCATTAATTGCAGACTCATTCAACAGATTTTCCAGATCTGCACCCGTGAAACCTGCTGTTGTCTGTGCTACCTGCTTCAGATCAACATCCTCACTGAGTGGTTTATTTCTGGCATGTACCTTAAGTATTTCTTCTCTTCCGCCAATATCCGGTCTGCTGACTGTTATCTTGCGATCAAAGCGCCCGGGTCTCAAAATGGCAGGATCAAGGATATCCACACGGTTGGTTGCCGCCATAACGATAATTCCTTCATTTACGCCAAAACCATCCATTTCAACCAGAAGCTGATTCAGGGTCTGCTCACGTTCATCATGTCCGCCCCCCATACCAGTGCCTCTGCGTCTTGCTACTGCATCAATTTCATCGATAAAAATAATACATGGTGCATTCTTCTTGGCATCTTCAAACAGATCCCTGACACGGGATGCGCCGACACCGACAAACATTTCCACAAAATCCGAACCCGAAATACTGAAGAACGGTACGCCTGCTTCGCCTGCAACTGCCCTTGCCAGAAGCGTTTTCCCTGTTCCGGGTGCGCCTTCCAGCAAAACACCTTTGGGAATTCTTGCTCCAACCTTTGTGAATTTCTCAGGATCTTTCAAAAAAGTAATCAGTTCTGCAAGCTGTTCTTTTTCTTCCTGCAGCCCTGCGACATCCTGCAATTTAACTTTATTTTCGTCCGCATTTGACATCTTTGCGCGGCTTTTTCCGAAATTCATCATCCGGCTGCCGCCCGAAGAGGCTGCCTGCGCATTGTTCATAGATACAAAAATGATCACACACAAGATCATAATCACCAGAATCGGAAGAAACCAGTTGACCAGCCAATTGTCTCCCGGAATATCTCTGACCTCCGGATCGATCTTGTTCTGTCTTAAAAGACTTTCGATCTGTGTGACATCTGTTGCATACAGAATCTCTTCTGTTCCATTCTTTAATGTAATTCTGGCAGCTCCTGTGGGCGTTTCACTATTTGGCATAATGACTGCACCCGCTACCTGATTTTCCTGCAGATCCTGCACCAACTGTCCCTCTGTGTATGCTCCGCTGGAAGCACCCAGACGATCTTTGCTGAACTCCAGAAATGCTACAAAAATCAGGAGTAATATAACGACACCAAAGTATACGTTATAATGCCTGTTCTTATTCACTGTATACCCTCCTGTTAATCAGATCAGTCAAATTCTACAACTCCGATATACGGCAGATTCCGATATCTCTGATCATAATCAAGACCATATCCTACAACAAATTCATCCGGAATTTCAAACCCGGTATAATCTACCTTTACATCTGTTACTCTTCGCTCCGGCTTATCCAGAAGTGTACAGAGCTTCACACTTTCCGGTCCGCGATCCCCCAGCATTTTCAGCAAATAACTGAGTGTTCTTCCGGAATCAACAATATCTTCCACGACCAGAACATTTTTATCTTTCAGAGGCTCATCCAGATCCTTGACAATTTTAACTACACCACTTGACTTGGTAGAACTGCCATAGCTCGATGCTGACATGAAATCGAGTGTTACCGGCACGGTGATTCTTTTTGCCAGTTCACACATGAAAAAACTGCCGCCTTTTAAAACGCACACCAGATGAACAGATTTACCTGCATAATCATTACTGATCTGCTCTCCCATTTTTTTGATTCTGTCATTTACTTCCTGTTCCGTCAGCATGACACGGACTCTTTCAGACATTTTCATTTCCTCCATTTGTATGAATTAGTAATCAACAGCAAGAATATATCTTGTGCTCTCATTGATTTTATAATAACTGCTTATCCGGTAACCCGGTACCCACAATATATGACTGCCGTCTGCGAGAAGATACATTATATCACGTTCTGCTGCCGGTATCTTTTCATTTATCATATATTTTTTAATACTCTGTCGATTGTTCTGTCCGTCATAAACCAGATAATCGCCTTTTTGTCTGGGTCGAAAAACCAAAGATGCTTGTATTCTATCATAATCAAACCATTTCGTATACGCATTTGACGGAATAATTTGATCCTCCGTATGCGGAAAAACGCGAATATGTACCTCTCCTATTCCCGGTATTTCCATGCTTTTTTGCTCATGCGGAGAAATGCTGAAATACAGATTGATTCTTTCCGTTTCCTGTTCTCTCTTTTTTTCGATCACAAGTTTTCTGTATCTGCGTTCGGCATATATTCCATCCGGTAAACTGATCCTGCTGCTGCCACTACTCTCTTTTGTCATCTGCAGCAAAAGCTCAATATGCGCTGCCGTAATATCTTTCCTGTATGGCGTAAGTTCCTCCATACATAGCAAGAAAACGTTTTTCTTTATAATTTCAGGCTGTTCCAGCATTTTATCCAAATCCAGACAAATTGAACTTTGCTCTTTGCTGCGTGTTTCTCTGCAGGATGCGAGCGCGTCTGCCGCCTGTGTTCGAATATATATATCAGCATCCGCAATTTCCTGTGCTGCATGCGCAAGATGCATCACTGCTTTGCTGTTTACTTCTCTTTGTGCATATGGCAGAATATGATGCCGGATCCTGTTCCTGGTATGCTCGTCTTCCAGATTTGTCTCATCCGTCTGATATGCCACGGCTTTCATACGCAGGTATTCTTCAATTTCTATCCGCTCTGTATCAAGAAGCGGCCTGATAATTCTATCTCTGACTGGCCGAATTGCTCCAGCGCCATGCAGTCCGGTTCCTCTGAACAGATTCAGCAGCATGGTCTCTGCAAGATCATTACGGTTATGGGCAACCGCGATTTTATTTGCTCCAATTTGATCTGCGAGCTCTTCAAATGCAGTATAGCGAACCATCCTCCCCGCTTCTTCCTGTGTCAGTCCTTCTCTGCATGCAATAAGCGGTACATCTTCTGTCCGGAGAAAAAAGGGAATCATCCGCTGCTTACAGATTTTTTCCACATATGCCGCATCTTCCTGTGCTTCCTGCCTGATTCCATGATTTATATGTACCACATACAGTTCAAATCCCATCTGCTCTGCAAGTTTACATAAAACCAGAAGAAGGCATGTAGAATCTGCACCTCCCGAAACTCCGGCCAGAATTTTATCTCCGCTTTCCACCATATTATTCTGTATCATATAGTTTTTTATTTTCTTTTCGAATTCCATCTGCTGTCTTTCTAGCCCCATGTATACAAAAGATGCAGACCTGTCCGGATTTCTCCGTATTGCAGCCTGCATCTTATTTTTCAGAATCATTTTTGAATATTATTTCGCCCGGATACACCAGTCCAAGCTTATCTTTTGCCACTTCTTCAATATATTTCTTGGTCTGCGTATATTTGGCAAACTCTTTGATATCCCCGCTTCGCTTTGTTTCAGCATCAATCTGAGCCTGCAACTGTTCTTCCCGCGCCTGATATGTTTTTTCCTTCTGCATGAGGGAAACACTTTTCACGGAAACAACAAGCATTAAGAGTAATACAACTATGGTCGCCAGAAACATTCCGAATCTGTTCTGTCGGCGTTTTTTTCTGTATCGTACTCTTGCCATGGGAATCCTTTTCTATATTAAAAAAAATTACTGCTATCCATTTTATTGTATATTTTCCAAACAAATATGTCAAATATAACGAAACAGATCAGATGCATCTTCCTTATGAATTGTTTCCTGTATACCAAGCACTTCAACACTGACATCCTTATTTCCAAACTGAATTGTTAACCGGTCACCTGCCTTAACCTCGGCAGAAGCCTTTGCAGGTCTCCCGTTGATCTGCACGCGCCCGGCATCACAAGCCTCATTTGCCACGGTCCTTCGTTTAATCAGTCGCGTTACCTTCAAGTATTTATCAAGACGCATGTCTATCCTCCTGTTGAAAAAAGCCTGCAGAAAAATCTGCAGGCTCCAGAAATCATTTTATCACTTCTTGTTTACAAGATCCTTTAAAGCCTTGCCAGCCTTAAACTTAGGAGCATAGGATGCCGGAATCTTCATAACAGCACCTGTCTGAGGATTTCTGCCTTCTCTTGCTGCTCTCTTGGAAACTTCGAATGTACCGAAGCCAACTAACTGAACTTTACCCTTCTTCTTTAATTCTTTGGATACTGTCTCAGTGAAAGCTTTAACAGCCTTCTCGGCATCCTTCTTGGATAATCCGGCCTGATCAGCGATAGCTGCTACTAACTCTGTCTTGTTCATTTTGGAATTCCTCCTATATGATAGTAAGTATCTTATT
>JAGOGF010000162.1 GCA_017996845.1 Butyrivibrio sp. | reverse complement strand
CGGAATTTTTCACAGAGATTGTCCGGATCATGGCGGTGATATGGACATTCATGCCGATCAGGTTCAAATTCTGAGTAAAGGATACCGTTTCAGTGCAGAAACGCCACGCTGGCTGGTGTACCTGTCGGGAGTAAGTGTACTGTGTGCAGTTTTGATATGTGCTTTTGCACTTTTTATAACACGGCGCTATGATATAACCAAAAAGAATTTTCAGAATCATGATAATGCAAAAAAAGTTGATTAATAGGTGGCAGTTAATGTGAGGTAAAATGAAAACAGATAATCAGCGTATTCTTGTATGTGTTTCTTCTTCTCCATCCTGTCACAGGTTGATCCATACGGCATCACAGATGGCAGCGTCCATGCATGCTTCCTGGGTGGCAGTTTTTGTTATGGAAAAATATGATAAAGAGAAAAAATCTGTAAACTGGCAGCATGGTATGGATAATCTGATATATGCAAAGGAGCTGGGTGCGGAAATACAGTTTGTCAGTGGATATGATATTGCATATCATCTTTCAATGGCTGCAAAAAAATGGGACGCAACCCAATTGGTACTTGGTCGCAGAGTAGGAAGGAAAAATCTCTCCATCAGGACCTGCTGTCTGGTCAGCAGACTACGATGGTTTCTGAAAGACACGGAGATTATTACAATTCCAAATCCCGTATCAGATTATGAGGAAGAAAGCGATACAAAATTGTCACTTTCATGGAAAGATATGGGAATCAGCCTGGGAATAATGGCTGTAACAACACTGCTTTGCTGGTGGTTTAACAGACTGGGATTTACGGATGCTACGCTGATTACCGTATACATTCTTGCGGTACTGATCATTTCATTTTTTACCAATGGATATCTGTGCGGTATGATTTCTTCCTTGCTGAGCGTTATGGTATTTAATTTTTTATTTACTGTACCTTTTTTTTCATTAAAGTCTTATGGAACAGGTTATCCGGTTACATTGGTGGTCATGTTTTTTGCAGCATTTCTGACCAGCTATCTGACTGTTCAGGTAAGGCGTCAGGCTCAGCAGCATGCACAGAATGCATACCGGACAGAAATGCTGCTTGGTGCCAACCGGAAACTGCAGCGTGCTGCAAATGAAAAGGAAATTATGGAGGCGGCAGCAGTACAGATCAGCAAATTATTGATGCGATCAGTGATATTATATCCTGTCCGCAGCAATCAACTTGCAGAACCGATTCTGATTCCTGTGGGAGAAACATCGGATTTCCTGGCCCAAAATGCTGCTCAGTCAGAGGAACGTGAAGTTGCAAAATGGGTGATTCAGAATAATATCCAGGCGGGAGCCACTACCGGTATCTATGATGATGCCGGATTCTGGTATCTGGCAGTCAGAATGAATGAGGGGGACAATATCTGCGCGGTAGCAGGTATCCGGATGAATAAGCGGGAGTGGGTGGATGTCTTTGATAAGAACCTTCTGCTGGCAATGCTTGGTGAATGTGCTGTTGCAGTGGAAAAAGAACGGTTAAACCGTGCAGGAGAAGAATATGCAATTCAAATAAAACAGGAACAGATGCGTTCGAATCTGTTACGGTCGATCTCACATGATCTGCGTACGCCGTTGACTGCCATTTCGGGTAATGCAAACATGCTCAAAGATGGTACGGTAATGACGGAAAAGGATAAAGAACAAATCTATACGGATATCTATGAGGATTCAGTCTGGCTGATCGATCTTGTTGAAAATTTGCTTTCCATTACGCGTATTGATGGCGGACATCTCCACATTCATCTGCAACCGCAGGACATGTCGGATATTCTGGACGAGGCAGTTGCACATATGCAGTCCAGGATGAAGAAACACCATATTCAGATCATAAAACCGGAGAAACTGGTGATGGTCAGTGCGGACAGTGCACTTCTGGTACAATTGCTGGATAATCTGATTGAAAATGCTTTTAAATACGGAGCAGAAGATGGAACGGTGGATATTACAGTCAAAATGGAACATAAAAATATGATTTTGCTTGTGGCAGATAATGGTCCGGGAATTCCGGATGCAGAAAAAGAAAAAATTTTTGAAATGTTTTATACAACACGGACACACAAGTCATCAGATGACAGACGCGGACTTGGAATCGGACTTGCACTATGCAAAATTATTGTGCAGGAACACAAGGGAACTATTCGTGTGTATGACAGAGAGCCACATGGGGCAGTTTTTGAAGTGGTAATGCCGGCATTGGAGTAGAAAATTGAAAGCTTTTTCGATAAAAATCTTTCAATTATAAGGTTTGCGACGGAGCACAAACCTTCATGGATCACAAATGAGAAACTGCATGCGCAGATTTCTCATTGTGTGCCTCCGTAAAGAATACTTCGGCATTGGAGGAGAAAAATGAGTAAATTGCCGCTGATTTTAATTGTAGAAGATGACAGACCGGTTCGCAGTTTGATATCCATGGCATTAAAATCCCGTGGATACCAGCAGGAGGCTGTATCAAATGGGCAGGAGGCTGTTTTGACAATGACCGGGCATCCTCCGGATATCCTGATTTTGGATCTGGGACTGCCTGATATGGATGGAAATGATATTATCAAAATGGTACGGGAATGGTCACAGTTGCCAATTATTGTTGTCAGCGCCAGAAGTGATGAACGGGACAAGATTGATGCATTGGATTATGGAGCAGATGACTATCTGACCAAACCCTTCAGTGTGGAAGAACTTTTGGCACGCATTCGTGTTGCTGTCAGACGATTGCAGTATATACATGAAAATAAGGAATCTTCTTCATCTGTTTTTACAAACGGAAAGCTTTCCATTGATTATAATGCAGGACTTGTAATGATTGACAAAGAGGAGATACATCTGACTCCGATTGAATACAAGCTTTTGTGTGTTATGGCACAGAATGTAGGAAGGGTATTGACACACAATTTTATCTTAAAAGAGGTATGGAATAATACGTTACCGAATGATACGCAATCGCTGCGTGTTTATATGGCTTCTCTTCGGACAAAGGTTGAGCCGTTAACCGGAGAAAAAGTAATACAGACGCATGTCGGAATCGGATATCGTATGATCAAATTATAACAATAATAATACCGTGTTCAGAAGAAAATGATTACTGAACACGGTATATTATGTTTTTCGGTATTTTTATACGCCTGTTGCAGCATTTACAGCAGAAGTTCCGGTTTCTGTCTGGGCAGAGGTATTATTCTGTTTTCCATTCAGAATATCCTGCAGTTTATCGGAGGCATTTACTCCGAGAATATTTTCCATTGCATTTGCACCACCATCAGAAATTTTGGTCAGTGTTACCGTTGAGGTACCATCTGCATTTTTGGTTGTTGTTTTGAGATAAATTGAGCCATCCGGCTGACGAACCAGTTCGGTAGTCGTTTCAGTTGTGCCCTTTGCGTCGGAGGAAGTACTGTCGGAATCGGTTGATTGTGTTTTTCCGGATTTTGAATCTGTTGTATCAGTTGCAGCGGTTGTTTGAGCAGCTGTTGTGCTGGTGCTTTGTGCAGAACCGGAAGAACTGTCTGCTGTAAGAGCTCCGCTTGCCGTGTATTCACTGGTGACTGGCTTGGTCAGAACGGAAGCGAGTGTAGACTCAAAACTGTCCGTTTTGTCGGAAGCATCACTTTGTGAAACAGGGGAAGAGTCTGTTTGCACAGCATTAACCTGGGACGTGGCATTCACAGCCATCTGCTGTTCATAAAGCTTTTGTGTAGAAATATCCATTGTGAAATCACCCTTTCATGATTGTTTCGTCCATGAGAGTCAGCCTCAGCAGAATGCAAAAGGCTCTCCGAAACCACTCCGCGGTTCCGGATTGGATTATTGTATATAAACTTCTGTCATATCTTTATATCGGAATATGTTTCTGAAAAATAACACTTTTGAAATAGCATTATGTTTTTTTTTCTTATATACTGATAGGCAGAGAATAAAGAACAGTACAAGATAAACCAAAAAGAACAAATCAAATAGAACAAAGAAAACAAATTAATGGAGGGATATACAGATGGGAGCAGGATGTGTTACATCTGATATTACAAGGGATGCCTGCATGCTGCGGGGCAGTTTTGCACGCAGGGGATATGATTGGTGGTGGCATTCTTTTACAGCCAGAAATAATAATACAGGAAAAGAAAAAGCATTTTTTATCGCTTTTTTTCTCTGTAATCCGGAACTTGCCAAATCACAGCCCGTATTGGGGCAATTACCGGAAAATGCAAAGGCAGAGCGTTTGCCGTCATATCTGATGGTCAAGGCAGGATACTGGGGAGAAAATGCCAGACAGATTCATCGCTTTTTTGCATGGGAAGATGTGACACTGCACATGGATGCCCCTTTTTCGGTAGAAGCAGATGATTGCATTGCAAGCGAAACCTGTCTTTCAGGAAGTGTGCATGTAACAGAGAAGGAAGCACAGCAGCATCCGGAGTATATGTGTCAGGCGGGTGAGATGAGCTGGAAACTGCAGGTGGATAAGCAAATTCCTTTTAACGTCGGGTATGGGGCTGCAAAACCTTTTCGAGATGCAGGCATTTTTGAAATGTACTGGCATGCGGAAGGAATGAAAACACAGTACAGCGGGACAGTTATGCTGGATGGGGAAAGTTATACCGTTTATCCGCAGACCAGCTATGGCTATGCAGATAAGAACTGGGGATCCGGGTTTACCTCCCCGTGGGTCTGGCTTTCTTCCAGTCATATGGTGAGCAGACTGACCGGTATGAAGCTGCATAACAGCGTATTTGATATTGGGGGCGGAAAACCAAGAATCTGTTCTGTTGCACTGGATCATAAGCTGCTTGGCGTAATTTATTATGAGGGAACGCCATATGAATTCAATTTTTCCAAACCATGGACACATTCCAGAAGCAGATTTGCCTGCAAAGAAACAGAAAAGGAACTGATCTGGCATGTGCGTCAGACAAATGAAACGACAATCATGGACGTACAGATCAGGTGCCCTAAAAAGGAAATGCTGCTGATCAATTATGAAGAACCGAATGGACAGAAGCGTCATAATCGTCTTTGGAATGGCGGTACAGGCGTAGGGCGTATCCGTCTGTATCATAAGACCAGAATCGGCAGAGAACTGATAGATGACATCAGTGTCAGAAATGT
>JAGOGF010000161.1 GCA_017996845.1 Butyrivibrio sp. | reverse complement strand
CCTCCGTCTTCTGCTTTTGTTCTTTCCAGAACAAGATTGGACATGCCTCCGCTTTTGGTCAGTTCTTCATAGGAAAGTCCAAGTTCGCGGTGCAGGATTTCCATTGTTCTCGGGGAACAGAAACCGGCCTGACATCTTCCCATTCCGGCACGTGTCCTGCGCTTTATTCCATCAAGGGATCTGGCACCGAGCGGACGATGAATGGCATCCAGGATCTCACCTTCCGAAATGGATTCACACCGACAAATGATGTTCCCATAGGCAGGATTTGTCCGAATTAGTTCATCGCGTTCCTGCATGGATAATTTGGATGGATTCAGGATTCCTTTTCTGGTTGAAATAAAATCTGTTTTTTCTTCCAGATGCATCCTATCACGCAGCATAAGCGCAACTTTCCGGCCAATTGCGGGGCAACTGGTAAGACCAGGAGATTCGATACCTGCACAATCAATGAAGCAGGGAGAATCACTGACTTCTCCGATCACAAATTCATGATGATCTTCATGCGCCCGCAGACCTGCAAAGGAAGTAATGACTTTGCGCATGGGAAGATTTCTTACATGCAGACTTGCCTTATTGATCAGTTCGTTGATACCTTCAGCAGTTGTGTTGGTGCCTTCTGCATCTTCTATATCAACAGCAGTTGGCCCGACAATCAGATTTCCATGGATTGTGGGAGATACCAGAACACCTTTTCCCAGTTTGGTCGGCTGCGGGAAAATCGTATGTGTCACATAGTTTCCGACTTCCTGATCAAGCAGGCAGTAGTCTCCCCGTCTTGGCGTAATGTGAATTTTATTTTTGCTGACCATATTATGGAAATGACCGGAATAAATTCCTGCTGCGTTTATGACATAACGTGCATCTACCATGCCATTACAGGTTCTTATATGATAAATACCATACTCTCTGGTGATATTCTCAACTTTTGTATTAAACCGGAATTCTACACCATTTCTGTTTGCATTTTCTGCGAGTGCGATATTCAGTGTAAAAGGACAGATAATTCCACCGGTTGGAGCGTAAAGCGCTCCTTCGACATTTTCAGAAAGGTTTGGTTCAAGGGCAAGCACTTCTTCACGATTTAAGATTTGCAGACCTTTCACTCCATTTGCGACACCTCTGTCATATAATTCCCTTAATCCATCCAGCTCTTCCTTATGAATGCATACAACAAGAGAACCGTTTCTTTTGAATGGAATATCCAGATCTCTGGACAGGTCCTCCATCATTTCATTTCCCTGTACATTCATCTGCGCCATGAGTGATCCTTCTGCGGCATCAAATCCTGCATGAACGATTGCACTGTTGGCTTTGGATGTACCGGAACATACATCTTCACCTTTTTCCAGAACACAGATGTTTGTTTTGTAACGTGACAGTTCCCGTGCAATGGCACTGCCCGTGACACCCGCACCGATAATTGCAATATCATACATCAGTTTATTCTCCTTCCATCTGTGAGTAGTTCATTTTGCTACATTTAAAAAGGAGCCAGAACAAGTAAAACACATTCCGATGTGTTCTATTTGCCTGACTCCAGTCTCCGCAACAATTATTCAGTTATAAATCTCCTAGATAATAATATTTTACCACGGAATAGCTGCAAATACAAGTACAGCAAGTATTGCGCCACAAATTGGTCCAAGAACCGGAATCCATGCGTAACCCCAATTGGCATCTCTTTTACCGCGAATTGGCAATATGGCATGTGCAATACGGGGACCCAGATCTCTTGCAGGATTGATGGCATATCCTGTCAGTCCGCCAAGAGACATACCAATGGAAACGATAATACCAAATACAAGCAGATAATTCAGACCAACAGTGCCTGCACCTGTTACATTACCGATACCTTTGATCGCAAATACAAGTACGAAAGTGCCAACAAGCTCAGAGAGGAAATTCAGAGCAACATTCGGAACGGAAGGGCTTGTACAAAATACACCAAGTTTGGTATTGGCATCATCCGTAGCTTCGAATTGTTTCATAAATAGGAGGTAAACAATGCAGCCTCCGAGAAAAGCACCAAGAAGCTGTCCGATAATATAAAAAGGAACAACGCTCCAGGAGATGGAACCATCAACTGCAAGTGCAATAGTAAGTGCGGGATTAAAATGTGCACCGGATGCAGCACCGAAGATAAAGGCAGGAACAAGAACGGCAAGACCCCAGGCAAGCGTAATCTGAATAGATCCTGCGCCTTTCATACCTGATTTATTAAGTGTTACGTTTGCAACAACACCGTCACCAAGCAAAATTAGCATCATAGTACCGATCAGCTCACAGATAAGTATCTTCATTGTTTACTCCTCCTTTGCCCAACCATAGGAACATTTCACGGCTTTATTCCAACCCTTGATATGAGAAGCACGATCTTCCTCGTTCATTTCAGGTTTGAAAACGCGGTCAATCTGCCAGTTCTTGATTACATCTTCTTTACTGTTCCAATATCCGACTGCAAGACCAGCCAGGTAGCATGCACCCATTGCAGTTGTTTCTACGCACTGCGGACGGTTAACCGGAGCATTTATGATATCAGACTGGAACTGCATCAGGAAATTGTTGGCACACGCGCCGCCGTCAACCTTAAGACTACTCAGATGCATACCGGAATCCAGTTCCATGGAGTGCAGGACGTCATTAACCTGGAAAGCAAGGGACTCCAGTGTTGCACGAATAATGTGATATTTGTTACAGCCACGTGTCAGACCAACAATTGCACCTCTTGCATACTGATCCCAGTAAGGAGCACCCAGTCCCGTAAATGCCGGTACAACATAACAGCCATTGGTATCCTTTACTTTTTGTGCCATGTATTCAGAATCCGGAGAACTGTCAATAATTCGAAGTTCATCACGAAGCCACTGGATTGCAGCACCTGCTACAAATACAGAACCTTCCAGTGCGTAGTTGACTTTGCCGTCCAGTCCCCATGCTATTGTGGTCAGAAGACCGTTCTTGGAGTAAATTGGTTTTTCACCTGTATTCATCAGCATGAAGCAACCTGTTCCATAGGTGTTTTTTGCTTCACCTGCTGTAAAGCATGTCTGACCAAAAAGTGCTGACTGCTGATCACCTGCAGCACCACCGATTTTAATAGGACCACCGAAAAACTGCGGATCGGATTCTCCATATATGAAACTGGAGGGCTTTGCTTCTGGAAGCATACATTCCGGAATATTCATTTCTTTCAGAATATCCTGATCCCACTTTAGTTCCTTAATGTTGAACATCATCGTTCTGGATGCATTGGAGTAATCTGTTACATGAACACGTCCCTTTGTCAGTTTCCAGATCAGCCAGGTTTCAACGGTACCAAATAAAAGCTCTCCTTTTTCCGCACGTTCCCGTACACCTTCCACATTATCCAGAATCCATTTCAGTTTGGTACCGGAAAAATATGCATCAATGACAAGACCGGTCTTTTCACGGAAAGTGTCGGTAAGACCCTTCGCTTTCAGAGAATCTGCATACTCAGATGTACGGCGGCACTGCCATACGATTGCATGATATACAGGGTCTCCTGTATTTTTATCCCATACAATGGTGGTTTCACGCTGATTGGTAATACCGATTGCTGCGATGTCTTCTGCGGTTGCACCTATCTTGGACATAGCTTCAACTGCGACACCGAGTTGTGTAGACCAGATTTCATTTGCATCATGTTCTACCCAACCTGGTTTCGGAAAGTACTGGGTAAATTCTTTCTGCGCAACGGAACACATGTCACCTTTTTCGTTAAAAAGGATGCATCTGTTGCTTGTGGTGCCTGAATCGAGTGCCATTACATACTTTGCCATTACCTTTTCCTCCTTTTGTACTTACCTTTGTGTAATGTTTTCAGCAGAACATTATGTAAGATAGCTGTTCGGCTATTGGATACGGAAAAACGGTTCAAAGAAACCAGACATCCTGATTGGTACTGGAAATGCCGATCGCACCATTGGAGAGTGCATTCATGACATCGTCCTTATCACTGATAAGTCCACCCGCAATGACAGGAACTCTGCTGATGGAATTGATCTTCTTAATTACTTTGGGAACAACGATACCTGGTAGTATCTCAATGGCATCCGGTTGTGTAATACCTGGTTTTGACTGCTTCTCAATATTTACAAGCGCCATGCTGTCGAGCACAAAGAAACGGAGTACTGTATTCAGACCAATTTCCTTTGCATGCGCGATCAGATTATATTTTGTGGAGATAATACCATCTGCAGGTGTATATTGTTTGATAAAGTCAACAGAAATATCACGTGCACTCAGTCCGCTTATCAAATCCATATGAACCATCGCGGTGCGCCCGGAATCTTTGATCGTTTTGACAATGGAGGGAATGGTACATACATCTCCGTATAAAATAAATACCGTGTTTACTTCTGAAGAAAGACATTTGTGAAGGCCGTCATCATCTTTGACAGCTGCAATTATAGGGGATGCTTCAATATCATTGATGAATGCTTTACACATGATTCTCCTTTTGTGTTTTGCTTTGTGGACATAAAAAAAGAAAATGCGTCTACTATAAACAAAACAGCGCCAGCTGTCTGATAGCCACATTCTCTCGTCTCATTGGCTTACTATTTACTTGTATCAATACTGTAGCATAAAACTGTGCAATGTGCAATATGGAAAAAGATATAATCATATTAAAGTAACAATTATGTACAAACAGTCAAAACACAAATTGTTACAAACAAATAATAATACACTATTATGGCCGGATAAATTAGATATAAAAAGCATAAATATACATATTAATACAAAATGCAGACAAATAAAAAAGAACTGCCGATGTCAGGTCAGCAGTTCCAACATTTCAGAAATATTTTTTCCACCGATGGCTGTGGATTCTTCGTTTATGAGTATGACAGGAACACGTTCCAGATGATAACGATCAATCAGATCAGGGAAAAGTCTTGCATCAATCATTTGTGCAGAGATCAGTGGATTTAAGGATGCAAGACGCATGGCTGCAATCACGGTATCTGCACAGTGATGGCAGGAGAGTGAAACCAGCACAGAAATATCCTTTGGTGTATTTATCAGGGAAATCTTCCTTAAAATATCCGGTTCAATGGTTTGCCCTGGTCCTGCAAGATTATAGATGCCGAGCAAAAATGAATTAATTTCTTTCCCACCCGGGATTCCGAGAAATGAAATGCCGGAATAGGTTCCATTTGCAAGAAACAGACCGGTTGCAGGATAATGCCCTTGACAATGCAGAGT
>JAGOGF010000160.1 GCA_017996845.1 Butyrivibrio sp. | reverse complement strand
TTTGCAACTTATCTCCTTTCGATGTGGATAATATTTGACAAAATATATATCGGATCGGGGTAAGTTGTTTTTTATATGCTCTGAAACATCAGTAAAATCAAGGTCTATGAATTATGAAATTCTCTCATTTATAAAAAAAGTGTAAAATATTTGTAGTATTATGTGGGCTGACTGAAACCTATTCGCACCTAATGGGACAAAAGACATTCAGTGTGTAACAAATGATCAGGAGGGAAAAGAGATATGTGGACAAGAGCAGAGTTAAAGGAACGGGGAAGAAAAGTATTCATGGGAAATTACTGGACAACTGTCGGATGTATTCTGGCAATTCTGGCAATTTCAGCAGGGGCATCCGGACTTGTCAGTAAGATTGCACCGATGGGAAGCCTTATTGTTTCAATTCTGGTAGCATACCCATTGACAGTAAGTTTGTCAAAGTTTTTGCTGGACAACCGGGAAGGAAAGGCAAGTTCAAATGACATTTTTTACGGTTTTACGGCAGGTTATGGTAATGTTATCCTGAATATGTTCATGATGAACCTTTTTATTGCATTGTGGTCACTTCTGCTGATCGTGCCGGGTATTGTCAAGGCATATTCCTACAGAATGGTGCCTTTTCTGGTAGCGGAGAGACCGGAGATTGATTATAAGGAAGCACTGGACACATCCAGAAAGATGATGGATGGAGAGAAAATGAATGCCTTTGTTCTGGATCTCTCATTTCTTGGCTGGATGATTTTGACAGCACTTACCTGTGGAATTCTTGGTGTGTTTTATACAGTACCGTATATGTCACAGACCAATGCTGAATTGTATGTAACATTAAAAGCGAAATTGGATACACCGGTTGCAGATTTTCAGCAAATGTAACATTTTGTAAAATAGGAAGAAATATATGTGATTCGGAACTGAGTGCTGTAAATGCGGCACTCAGTTTTTTTATGAAAGAAATCATAAGGTACCTTGTAAATGAAAATAAAAAGAATAAAATAGTAGGTACCTAACGATTAGAAAGAGGAGAAAAATGGAAAATACAGATGATCTGGCATTACTGATACATTTCTATCAATGTGCACATAAGATTCACCATGCACAAAAATATCCGGGGCAAGGCCGAATTCTGACGCTGCTTCTGGAAAACGGAATGATGACGCAGCGGGAACTGATTACGATTACAGGACGCAGATCAGCGACATTAAGTGAACAGCTCGAAAATATGGAGCACACAGGTTATATTACCAGAAAGAGAAATGAGCAGGACAAAAGGAATGTGGATGTCACATTGACTAAGAGCGGAATAGCAGCTGCGGAAGATGCTGTAAAATTCAGGGAAGCACTTTCGCATGATCTGTTTGATGAATTTTCGGAAGAAGACAAAAAGCAGTTTGATCTGCTTCTGGAGAGAATGCTGCATAAGCTCCGGTGCAGAGAAACAGAAAGTGAGGATATGCAGCAATGAAACTGATCATATCCTATATCAGGAGACATCTGGGTATTTTCATGACCAGTATGTTGTTTCTGACCATGGAAGCATTTGCAGACCTTCTGCAGCCCACATTTATGGCACATATTGTAGATGACGGGGTAAAAAATGCGGATACTTCCCGTATTTTTTATTATGGTTATGTGATGCTGGCAATCGCACTTGGCGGTGCGGCAGCTGCAGTCATGCGCAATATTTTTGCCAGTAAAACATCACAGACAATCGGAATGGAACTGCGGAGTGACATGTACCGTAAGGTACAGTCTCTTTCACAGGAAAATATAGACAGACTGCAGCCGGCATCCATTATTACAAGGATTACAAATGATGTAACTCAGGTGCAGGATTTTATCAATAGTTGTATGCGGATTATGGTGAAGGCACCGATTACCTGTGTGGGGGCAATTATTCTGATCGTATTGCAGACCCCGCAGCAGATTCCGATCATGCTGGGGATTCTCATAATTGCAACGGTTCTGATCATTGCCAATATGCAGATCGGTTATCCCAGATTCGGGAAATTGCAAAAGACACTGGATCAACTGAATAATGTCAGCAGAGAATTTCTTTCGTCCATTCGTGTGGTAAAGGCATTCGGGGCAGAAGAAAAGGAAAAAAGTAAATTTGAAAATTCCGCCGGAAAAACGGCGAATGCAAATACCGCTGCCATGCAGGTTATGGCAGTATTCTCGCCTCTGATCAATTTAACGGTGAACATGGGCATTGTACTTTTGCTGTGGAGATCCAGAAGTCAAAACAGTGCACAGATCGGGAGACTGATGGCTTCTGTCAACTATATGACACAGGTACTTTTTGCCATGGGGATGGTAACCAATATATTGAATACTGCAGTGCGTGCCGTTGCATCATCCGGCAGAATCAGCGAGATATTGAATGAAAAACCGGCCCAGATCAAAGCTGAAAATGCATATGATGGCAGAATCAGTGGAAAAATAGATTTTGAAAATGTTTCTTTTTCCTATGCCGGAACCGAACGGGAAGCACTGCATCAAATTACATTTCATGCTGCCCAGGGGCAGACAATCGGGATTATCGGACCGACCGGATCGGGTAAATCCACTTTGGTAAGTCTTGTACCACGATTCTATGATGCAACCGACGGGAAGATTCTGCTGGACGGTCAGGATGTGAACCGAATCGATATAAAAATCATGCGGGAACAGATTGCAATAGTGCCACAAAAGGCTCTTCTTTTCTCAGGGACAATTATGGATAACCTGAAATGGGGAGATCCTGAGGCTGGTGAGCAGGAAATCAACGCGTGTGCGCAGGTAGCAAGAGCAGACAGCTTTATCAGAGAATTTGAAAATGGTTATGAAACGGTACTGGGACAGGGAGGAGTAAACCTTTCAGGAGGACAGAAGCAGCGAATATCTCTTGCGAGAGCGCTTTTGAAGAAGCCATCCATTCTGATTCTGGATGACTGTACCAGTGCGCTGGATGCGGAAACAGAGGCAGCAGTGTTAAAGGGACTCAGAGAAAATATTGCAACCACAACCGTACTGCTGATCAGTCAGAGAATATCAACCGTTATGAAAACTGACAGAATACTATGCATGGAGGACGGGGAAGTAAAAGGATTCGGAACACATGAAGAACTGATGCAGGACTGTGTCTGTTACAGAGAAATCTATCATTCTCAGATTGGGGGCCAAAATGACTGATCATAATATGATACCGCCGCAAGTTGAAATGGGAGGACAGGGACTGGGCAGACATACCAGAGGGAAAGCAGTTGTTAAGCCCAAAGATATGGGGGGAACACTGCGCAGACTATGGGCACTCACAGATGGACATAGAAAAGGTCTTGGCTGGATCATCTGTCTTTCTGCCTTGTCCTGTATTTCTTCGATTTTGTCTCCGCTTGTAATTGGAAAGGCAGTGACCTGTATCGATAACAGAGAACCTGCAGTTGCCATTATTCTGATTCTGATTGCGCTATATCTGGGAGAATGGTTGATTCGCTTTCTACAGCAGTTTTTTATGGCAGCAATTGGTCAGCATATTATTCTTGGAATCAGGACGGTATTGTTTGATGCCATGAGTAAAAAAACACTTGCTTTCTTTGACCATCATCAGCATGGGGAACTGATGAGCAGACTGACAAATGATGTAGATAATATCAGTAATACCATATCCAATTCAATGACGCTTCTTTTAAGCTATGTTTTTACCATACTGGGGATTTTGGGAATCATGCTCTATCTCAGCCCGCTTCTTACAGCCGTATCTTTGGCCGGTGTATTTCTGATTTATCTGCTTACCAGAACGATAACCAGGCATACAGGCAAACTGTTTGCGGCGCAGCAGAAAGAATTGGGCAGACTGAATGGTCAGGTGGAAGAGAGTATTTCAGGAATGAATGTTGTCAAAGCATTTTGCAGGGAAGAAGAAATGCTGCAGGAATTTGAGAAATATAACGGCAACTACTGTCTTACAGCCACTACTGCACTGATCTGGTCCGGATTTCTGATGCCGATTATGAATGTAATCAATAATCTGAGCTTTGTGGCAATTTCGGTTGTCAGTGGTATGATGGCAGTCAGTGGAATAATATCAATTGGTATGATATCAACTTTTCTTTTGTACGTGCGGCAGTTTGGGCGTCCGTTTGTGGAGATTGCGAATATTTATAATAACTTTCAAACAGCAGTTGCCGGAGCAGAGCGGGTATTTGAGATCATTGATGAACCGGCAGAACCTGAAGATGCTGCACAACTGCTGCCACTGGATCATCCTGCAGGGAGAATTGAATTACAGAATGTTTCATTTGGATATGATCCGCAGGCTTTGATACTTAAGAATGTATCGATCAAAATTGCAGAAGGAACAAAGGTTGCAATTGTAGGACCTACTGGCGCTGGAAAGACTACCATCATCAATCTTCTGACCCGGTTTTATGATGTTACGGGAGGCAATATTTTACTGGATGGTCATGACATCCGGCAATATCGTATGAAAGATCTTCGAAATGCGTTCGGTGTAGTGCTACAGGATACGGCGCTCTTTACGGAATCCATATCAAATAACATTGGTTATGGAAAAGAAAATGTAACACTTGAAGAAGTCAAAAATGCTGCCAAAATAGCAGGAGCAGATCCGTTTATCAGAAGACTTCCAAAGGGATATCAGACAATTTTAACGCAGGCAGGAGCAGAACTGAGTCAGGGAGAAAGGCAGCTTCTTACGATTGCACGTGCTATTTTATCAGATGCGCCGATTTTGATTTTGGATGAAGCAACCAGTTCAGTTGACACCGTGACGGAACAGAAAATCCGTCAGGCAATGCTCCGAATGACAGATGGGAGAACTTCCTTTATCATCGCACACAGGCTTAGTACCATCCGCGATTCTGACTGGATTATTCTGATTGAAAACGGAGGAATTGCAGAGCAGGGAACGCATGACGGGCTGATGGAACAAAATGGCAGATATGCCCGCATGTATCGAACGCAGCTTGGGGAGGATATGTAATCTTCAAAACGCTGGGGTTCAAGTTTTTGATGGAAGCCGCATTCCGATCTGCACCATCCGGAACATTCGGACGGCAGCATGGTAATAGAGTTCATCTGCGTCACGGATGGCAGCTTCCAGTGTCATAGGAGCATTTACGGTTGTCATAATGGATGTGATACCATTTGCAAAGAGCATCTCTGCGCCATCTGCAATAGAACCGGTAAGCGCGATGACGGGAATATTTTTTTTCATGCAGAAGTTTCCGATTCCCTGCATGACTTTACCGTTACAGGATTGTGCATCTGCACGGCCTTC
>JAGOGF010000159.1 GCA_017996845.1 Butyrivibrio sp. | reverse complement strand
GTCTGTAATTCTGCCACATTTCCATGCTGGAACCCCGAAATGGTTCCAAAAAAAATCCCAGCAAAGCATTGATCAAAACAAACACCAGAATAAACAGTACCGTTTTAAAAAAAGATTTAGAAATTCGCATACATAAATCCTCCGATCCCTCTGGCGAAGATAAAGGATCCAAGTGTCAAAAAAATAATCAGATAACAGACTGTCCACCGTGTCAGAATTCTTCTGCTCTGTAAAAAAGCATAAACATCTTTTTTTTGTTCTTTCATAACGCTGTCTGTCACTACAATGACAAGCGCCACGGCAGCAACCACATAACCTCCCATAATGTAAACCGGCTGTGCAAGATCCGGATTCAGTATTTCCTGGCGCATTGCTGTTCCAAAACCTGATAAATTAAAATGGAAAACCGTATTCGCAAAACAGGTCATGCATTTCTGAAAATCGTATATTCGATCAAAGTACCATCCAATATTGACAATTATAAATGTTCGAACCACCCGAAACACATGGAATCCCCTTGAATTGACCGGAAGATGCATTTTATCCGATATTGCTGTAAAACAAGGCTCAAGCAGATCACTTACCGCAATGATAATGCCATTATAAAGTCCCCATAAAACATAGTGCAGTTGCGCCCCATGCCAGATTCCGACCAGAAAAAAAACCAGAAGATTGGCAATTCCTGCCGGCAGGACACGCCCGAAATGTTTGCCGAGTTTTTGACTGCACCATTTTCCGAACCGCTGCATGGTTTTCGTCAGTGCAAACGGATAAAAGACATAATCCCGCATCCATGCACCAAGTGAAATGTGCCATCTTCTCCAGAAATCTCCGAGCGAAACAGAAAAATAGGGTTGTCTGAAATTCGGCATCATTTTTATGCCAAATAACTCTGATACCCCAAGAACAATATCAATTCCTCCCGAGAAGTCTGCATATTGTTGTATCGCATATAAAAAGATTGCGAAAACGATCAGAGAACCCGGAATCCCCTGCACGGATCCGTCAAATACATCAGAAACACTTCCCGCAAGCATATCCGCAATCGCAAACTTTTTCATCAGCCCAAAACCAATCAACAAAAGTGCACGTTTGCTCTGTTCTGTATTCCAGTTGTGTTGTCCGAAAAACTGGTCTTTCATTTTGTCATACCGATTGATCGGTCCCTGCAATAATTGCGGGAAATAGGAAACAAACAGAAAAAAGTGTAAAAAATTTCTTTCTGCCTGATATTTTCCATTATAAACATCAATCAAATAGGCCACTGACAGAAATGTATAAAATGAGATGCCCAGCGGAAGAAGCAGTCCTCTCATTCTGGTGTGTCCAAGCACGTTCCAGTATTTGATCCACGCAAGAATCCCAAAATTAAGCAGCAAAATCAATAGCAGAATGATTCTTTTCTTATCCTGATTCGATTGCTTCAGCTTCTTTCTGTCTTCTTTTGCAAGCAGATCATTTTTTTTTGCTTCCCTGTATTTCATATCCATGTGTTCCATAAAAAGAGCACCGCTCCATATACTCAGCGATGTTGTCAGAATAAAAAGAATATGAAATGGTCCCGCTGCACAGTAAAACAATACATTGGCAGCCAGAAGACAGACCCACTGATATTTACGTAAAACAGTATAATACGCCGCAAGCGTAATGATGACCAAAAAGATAAATGTAATTGAATATAACTCCATCAGATTCTCCCCGCATCTATTTTCGCATAGAATCATATCACAAAACAGCATATTTGACCATAGTACAGGCCTGTGGCAATCTTTCCGTCACAGGCCTGTTTCCGAATTACAACATCTTTTTATATTTTTGTCTTATAGATTATTCATGACGAAGTGCTTCAATCGGACTGAGTTTCGCAGCTTTCTTGGCAGGATATATTCCAAAAAAGATACCAACAGCAGATGAGAAAATTGTAGCTATGATTACCGTAGGAACTTCCACCTTCGCACTGAACCCGATCACGCCGCATATTGCAAATGCACCTGCAACGCCAATCGCAATTCCGATAATTCCTCCAAGAAGAGTAATAATAGCTGCTTCTGCAAGAAACTGTAATAAAATAGATCCGGTTCTTGCACCAAGCGACTTTCTGATTCCAATCTCTCTTGTTCTTTCTGTTACCGACACCAGCATAATGTTCATTACACCGATACCGCCTACCAGCAGGGAAATGGCCGCCACAAAAGATACAAATATTGTGATATAACCCAGAATTGTATCAAACTGCTTTGTGTAATCCGTAAAACTCTGTACCTGTATTTTACCGTCTCCACGCACACCTTTGCGAGCTTCCAGAAGCGAAACCGTTTTTTTGGCAACATAACTTGCATTCTGCGATGCATCTGCAAATAGCATAAATTCACTATAATCCTCATTGCCATAGCCATAAGCACTCATCAGAGTGGAAATCGGCATTTCTACCGATAATCTTGTACTCGATCCATCCATCATGGAAATCAGTTTGGATGCGTTGTTCTGGCGCACCCCTACAATTGTTATATCCTGTGAAATATTCCACAAAGTCAGTTCAAAAGACATCCCGACTACATCTGTTGTTCCAAAAAGTGCAATTGCGCTGCTTTCATTCAAGACACAGACATGTGCCGCAGATTCTACATCCTCGTCTGTGAAGTATTTGCCCTTTACCATCGGATCAGAGCTGTAATACTGCAGCGCAACATTTCCGGCTGTAACATTTGCATCCGAATTCCCTTTTGAACCTTCTCCTGATCCATAAGCCGATAAAATAGGAGTAATTCCCTTTACATGTTTTACTTTCTGCTGGAGATAATCAAAATCGCTTTGATTGAAGGTGACTGTATTGTCTTTTTGTGAAGAATCAGCATAGACATCTACCATGCCGCCTCCAAAACTGTCAAGTTCACTGTTTATCTCACTTCTGACTCCCGTACCGATGGATATAACCATGATAACGGAAGCAATACCGATTATGATACCAAGCATGGTAAGAACAGATCTTCCCTTATTATTCTTGATATTCATAATGGCAATTTTAATATATTCCCAAATCTGAGACATAAGTTTCTTCCTTTCAGATCCTGTCAGATTTTATCATATCACTGACATCACAGCCGCTTCACTTGGACACTGCTGTCGATGCAGTATCTGCCGATGCTTCTGTTGCCGAATCCGCAGCTGCGGAAGAAGTATCTCCACTTTCAGATGGTAGAGAGGCTGCTTTCATTCCCTCTGTAATGCCTCCTGTTACATCCGTAAGTACCTGATCTTTTTCAGAAATACCTTCCTTAATTTCTTCTTCTGTATCGGAAGTAATTCCGCTCTTAACATTCTTTCTGACAATCACACCATTTTCTATTGCATAGACAAAGGAACCGTTTCTGTCAGTATTAACCGCTTCGATCGGAAGAATCAGTGCATTCTCAGACTTTGCAGTATGAATTACCACATCTGCTTCGGTGCCAAGAATGATGTTACTGTCCGGATTCTTGATTTTGATTCCAGCACTGACAACAGATGCACCATTTGCATTTTTGGTAGCAACTTTACTGATTTCGCTTACTTCACCTTCATATTTGTTTCCTGCAATCGTAATGTCAGCCTTCTGACCTTCTTTGATCTTTGCAAGATCGTATTTGGTCACATTGATCGTAACTTTTACATTATCTGCATCATCTATTGTAAACAATTCCATTCCTGCTGTTGTCGTTGCACCCTGCACTGCCTTAACATCTGCCACAACACCGTTAAAGCCGGCTGTAATACCGCCTGACGCTTTATCTACAGTTGCAATGGTATCATGGGAAGTCAGATTTGCACTTTCTTTGGTCGCAGACAATGCACTCTTGGATCCTGCGGTCGCTTTGCCGGTTTCCCCTGATGTCTGATCCGATTCAGCTTTACTTTTCTTTTCTTTCAGATCAGTCAACTGATCATTCAGATCTGTCTTCTGTTCATTTAAGGAAGTAATCTGTCTGTTCCAGCCTACAATCTCAGAATCATTACTCTGTGCATATTCATTATCCTTAATTGCCTGTTCCAATTGCAGATGTTTCTCTATTCCATTGGAATCTGTGCTATTGTAACTCGTATCACCACCTGTGCCGTCTTCTTTTCCATCCTGATCCAAGTCAAATTCTGTCTTATGTAAATCTGTCGCAGTCTGTGCCATACGACGTTTCTTATCATCAATTTTATTCTGCAGCACATCTATCTGCGGTTGAATCAGATCAATCTGTGCTTTCAGCGTATCAATCTGTGTATTCAGTGTCGGAAGATCTGTATTGGCCTGTGCAAGCTTCTGTTCACTGTCAGCCGATTTTTGCATGGAATCGCTGTAATTTCCGTCTGCCTGTTTTGCTGAAAGTTCTGCCTGCTTTTTGGAGAGTGTCAGTTTATCGGTATCATAGCTTAGTAAAACATCTCCTTTTGACACAACATCTCCTACCTTGACATTCAACTTACCGATTGGAGCCGCAATATCTGCAAAATAAGTCGTTTTATTTTCTGTTTCAACCGTTCCGCTTGTCTTCACCGTCTGTTCGATCGTACCTTTGCGAACAGATGCCGTTTCAACATAGGTCGGTGCATTTTGTGCTTTCACACGGCTCACAACAGAATATGCAACCACCGCTGCAATCAATAAAAGAATAATGCTCCAGCGAATTCTTCTGCTTTTTTTCTTTTTCTGTTCGGGTGTGAGAATTTTCTTTTCCTTTGCCTTCTTTTCATTTGTTACTGAATTTGTTGTAATTTCCTCTGCCATCTTTTTCATTCCCTTTTCCCTGTATGCAAGTATTTCTGACTTATGCTTCCTGATTTTCCGTATCAGACACAATATGCCCATCCATGATTTTTACAATGCGCGGAGCCTGCATTGCAATCGTATTATCATGTGTGATCAAGATGACGGTTCTGCCTTCTCTGTGAAGGTCTTTCAATATCCCCATGATTTCTTTGCTGGAAGCAGAATCCAGATTTCCGGTCGGTTCATCTGCCAGAATAATAGGCGGAGCCTGTGCAATTGCTCTTGCAATCGCAACTCTCTGCTGCTGCCCTCCTGACATCTCCGAAGGCTTATGTGTCATACGTTTCTCAAGCCCAACTCTTGCCAGCGCTTCTTCAGAAAGTTCAAGCCTTTCCTTCCTTCCGATTCCCCTGTAAATAAGCGGCAATTCAACGTTTTCCAGCGCCGTAAGTCCTGCAATCAGATTAAATCCCTGAAAAATAAATCCAATTTCCTTATTCCGGACGTCTGACTGTTCATCGTCTGTAATGTGCGAAACATCCTGTC
>JAGOGF010000046.1 GCA_017996845.1 Butyrivibrio sp. | reverse complement strand
ATGACCACTCAAAAAACTTTACTTATTTATTTGATGAAAAAACAATGAGATGGTCATTGTCACCAGCCTATGATCTGACATACAGTTATTCAACTGGTGGGGAGAGAGCAACAACAATAAATGGAAATGGAAGAATTCCTTCATTTGAAGATTTATATAAAGTCAGTGCGCCATATGGGTTCACGAAGACGGAGGTGAAACACATAGCAGAGGAAATAGAAGCAGCCACATTAAGGTTGATCTGATCAAAGCGTTTATATGCGCAAAAAAATGGCGAAGGTTTTTTTAAAACCTTCGCCATCCATATTGATCTGTTTGTCAGTTGGAAAGTTCCTTCAGCTTCTCAGCCAGTGTGGTTACATTCTGCGTAGTTGCAGAGAGTTCTTCCATGGCAGCTGACTGATCTTCGGTTGTCTTAAGGGTATTATCAGCCTTTTCCAGTGTACTGGAGATAATCTCTGTAATCTGCTCATTCATGGTCGAGATTTCATTGGCTGTTCCTTTTGATTTCTGAGAAAGATTCTGAATCTCCTTTGCTACAACAGCAAAGCCTGCGCCTGCGGAACCAAGATGTGCAGCTTCGATACTGGCATTGAGACCGATCATCTTGATATTGTTGGCAATCTGTTCAATGGATTTGAGAACAGCGGTGATCTTCTCCGTTGTTGCAGTAATGCTCTGAATCTGTTCTGTCAGTGCCTGCTGATTGAAGGTGATGGTCTGTGCAGATTCGGCAAGCATATCGACAGTGGAAGAGATCTGAATGAAATTGTCAGCCAGTTCGCCTGACATATGCTTGATTTCAAGCTGTCTGTAGCCATTTTCAGCAAATGTATTTACTACAATAAACAGAACTTCTGCAGCAGCATCAATATTTTTTTTCGAAACAATATCGATCTTTTTGCTGGCAGCCCATAAGGCATCGCCATCCAGATTGGTTTCATGCGCAACACTTCGTACATTTTTTTCATCCATGGGTTTGTCAAGAATCTGACCGCCAAGTACAGTCCCAAGGTGCTGACCGTTTACGATGATCGGTGCTGCAAAGTCAGTCAGACCTGCATGGCAGGGACCGACAAAAGGTTTACCTGTTCTGGCAGCTTCTTCTCCCATACGGTTATGACATTCTGCACAGCGCTTATCTCCGGTAGGAGAATTGTGAATGAAATCCTGGCAATAAGAACGATAATAGCTTGGAGAGGTAATTTCATTACCATTGCGGTCGACGGATACTGCAGCACAGTTCATTCCGAGTGCAAAATTATCCAGAAATTTCTTCAGTGTGGCAACATCAATTACATCAGCGACTTCCAGTACAGAAAGATCAATTTCTCCGCTACCAGTGTATTCTACCATAAAATTTCCCTTTCCTTTGTATGTTACAAATATGTATATAAAATTTGAATAACTTATCGATATAATTATAACATAAATATGGTCAAAAATACATTTCAGAAAAGCAAATTTGCTTTTTTGTGAAAAAATTTTTATAAAGTGCAGAAATTGTTCTTATTTATTACAGAATGTAATACAATGTTATATTATGAATGATCAGAAAACAGGAACGGGGAGCAGCGGAACATGGAAAACTATAATAAAACAACAAATGAGACAATACAGAAGGATGAAGATATGTTTATTGCAGATCTTTCCATAAAACCGGAAAATGAGGGAGAGGATCCCAGGCATGAAACGCATCATCATCACAGACATCACCATCACAGGCGGCATGGTTTCAGATTGTTCATAAAGATTCTGATCGGGATACTGATCGCAGTGTTATGTATGGGAGGAACGGTTCTGGCAGCCTGGCAGATTATGAATCAGGTAGGTAAAAAGGAACTGTATGCAAATACTGCTTCCAGCGGGCCGGATCTTGCTGCAGCAGTATCAGGTAATGAGAGCAGTCAGGGAGAGAACTGGCAGGCAGGATGGATTCGGTATAAAGGCGGTGTTTACACGTATAATTCGAATATTCTGACATTTCTGATCATGGGAATTGATAATCAGAACAGAGTCAGGACGGCAAAGGATGGGATCAGCGGTGGTCAGGCAGATGCAATATTTCTCCTGGCGGCGGATCCGGATGCCAGAAAGTTCTCGGTTATATCTGTAAACCGGAATACGATGACAGATATCGATGTTTATGATCAAAAGGGTGCTTTTGTGGGATCGGGCGTCGGGCAGATCTGTCTGCAGCATGGATATGGCGATGGCAAAGAGCAGAGTTGTGAACGGGAGGAAAAGGCGGTTTCCAATCTCTTCTACAATTTGCCGATCAATGGTTATTGTGCGCTCAATATGGGGGCCTTCAGTGAGATCAATAATGCAGTCGGAGGAGTCACGGTCGATGTACTCGAAGACTGTACCGCATGGGGAGATAAGCGGCTGACCAAAGGCAACAGGGTCAAGCTGACAGGCAAGGAAGCATATACCTATATCCGGTATCGGAACGAAGCTGCCTTTGACAGTGCCTCAGCAAGACTTCTGCGGCAGGAACAGTATCTGGGAGGCTTTGCCGGCAGCCTCAAGAGCGGTGTGAAAAGTGATCCTTCTCTGGTACTTGATATTTTCAACAGAGTAAAACCCTATATGGTGACAGATATTGATGCCTCAAAGGTGACCTATATGGCAACGAACATGATCGGTTACAGTTTTGATTCCTCCGGTATATATTCTCTTAAGGGAACCACTGCGGTCGGTAAAACGAAACATGAGGAATTTACATATGATGAGGAACAGCTTTATGATCTGATCATCAAAGTGTTTTATCATAAAGTGGAAGGAATCGAATAACAGATCTGGGGATGACTGAAAGGGATAAGGGAATGCTTGCATGAGAAAGCTGATAGGAACAAAAGATTTTTACAGACATTTATTATTGATCGCGATACCGATCATGATACAGAATGGTATCACCAATTTTGTGGGAATGCTGAACAATATTATGGTGGGACGGGTGGGAACTGACCAGATGTCCGGGGTCGCGATTGTCAATCAGCTTTTTTTTGTATATAACCTGTGTATTTTTGGCGGAATATCAGGTGCAGGGATTTTTGCTGCGCAGTTTTATGGGAAAGGGGATCATAAAGGCGTCAGAGAGTGCTTCCGTTTCAAACTGATTACGGTTGCAGTGCTAGCCTTCTTGGGAATCCTGACATTTACCGTGGCAGGGCCGGTGCTGATCAGACTGTATCTTCATGAAGATGGTTCCGGCAGTAATGCGGCGGCAACACTTTTATATGCGAAGCAGTATATGACAGTGATGCTCCTGGATATGATTCCGTTTGCCATTTCACAGACCTATACCGGAACACTGCGCGAAACAGACGAAACCGTTCTGCCCATGAAGGCAGGAATTACAGCGGTACTGGTCAATCTGGTACTGAACTATGTTCTCATTTACGGGAAGTTCGGTATGCCTGCATTTGGAGTAGTAGGTGCTGCAATCGCAACGGTAATATCCAGATTTGTTGAAATGGGAATCATCGTCATCTGGACACATACGCATACAGAAAGAAATCATTTTATTGAAGGCGCATACCGGCATTTCGAAATTCCGGTTGCATTAATGAAACAGATGACGATAAAGGGATTTCCGCTTCTGGCAAATGAAACACTTTGGGCCGCGGGGCAGGCAGTCATGCTGCAGAATTATTCCATCCGTGGTCTGACAGTCATTGCTGCGATGAATATTTCTGCGACTATTTCAAATGTATTTAATATTGTTTTTATTGCAATGGGCAGTGCAATTGCGATTCTGATCGGGCAGGAACTGGGTGCAGAAAAAAAGGAAGTAAGAGAAGATGCCGGCAAAATGACTTTTTTTGCTGTCATCTGTTGTATGATCTCCGGTGCACTGATGTTATGCGCAGCACCCTTTTTTCCCAATATTTACAATACGGATCATGAGGTACGCAGTCTTGCAACCTCTTTTATCATGGTTTCTGCCTGCTGTATGCCGATGTATGCATATGAAAATGCCACCTATTTCACACTCCGTTCAGGCGGCAAGACGTTTATCACGTTCCTATTTGATTCCTGCTTTGTATGGGTGTTCTCCATTCCGCTTGCATTTGTTCTGGTGCACGATACCCGGATGCCGATTACACTGGTGTTTCTGTGCTGCCAGATGATCGAGCTGATTAAGTGTCTGATTGGTTATTTACTGGTGAAAAAGGGAATATGGATCAACAATATTACAAATGCTTGACATATTATACTGTAACTAATATAGTTACAGTATAATACGGAGGTAATATTTATGAGAAAGCATTTCATGACAGGAATAATAATTCTGGGTTTACTCACAGGCAGCAGTATGCTGACGGCATGTTCTGCTGAAACAGGAAAATCGGCAGATGTACAGACAACAGGCGATACAGAGGCAGCGCAGTTTTCTGCAGAGAGGGCGCAGACAGAACAGTCTTCTGCAGAGACAGATCCGACTGCAGAGACGGCGCAGACAGAGCAGTCTTCTGTACTGCAGACTGCAGACAGTGCAGATACTGCGGTGGATTCTGCAGGCGCATACAGTTCCTTTGAAACGACGGATCTGGCAGGGAATGTGATAACGGCAGATGTTTTTGCAGATTATAAGCTTACCATGATCAATGTATGGGCAACTTATTGCGGTCCGTGTCTGAAAGAGATGCCTGAACTGGGAGAACTGAGCAGGGAATATCAGGATAAAGGATTGCAGATCATAGGAATTCCGATTGATACACTGGAGCAGGATGGAACCTGGTCCAAGAGTCAGGTGGCAAATGCTGCTTCCCTTGCTTCACAGACAGGCGCCGATTATCTGCACATACTTCCTTCACAGGATCTGATAAACGCGGGACTGAGTGATATTTACGCTGTTCCGACTACTTTCTTTGCAGACAGCACTGGGCATGTGATCGGGGAAACCTATATGGGCAGTAAGAGTAAAGAAGACTGGGAGAAGATTATCGACCAGACGCTGCAGAATATGAAATGAGACCGGTATGCACAAATCGGAGCAGGAGGCTGGGAAATGACGGCAGAATTTGCACTTGCGATACATGGACTGGTGTATCTGTATCACAGAGGTGTATTGATCACCAGTGAGGAACTGGCTGATAATATATGTACCAATCCGGCCAGAGTCCGCAAAGTAATGACAAAGCTTCACAAAGCGGGGCTGATCACTGCTTCGGAAGGAAAGGGCAGCGGATATCGTATTTCGGAAAATGGGGGAACTATTACAATGCTGCAGGTGCTTCATGCACTTTCTGAAATACCGATTGCACAGAAATGGCGCTCAGGAGAGATTGACAGACCCTGCCAGATTTCTTCGGGAATGGCGGAAGTGATGGATGAAGTCTATGCACAGATGAACAGCCGCTGTTATGATTATCTTGCAGGCAGGACCATTGCAGACATTGACAGACGGGTGATAGCAGAGAAAGGCCGCAAGAACGGCAGCGTTATTGCAACAGGGGCAGGAGGCGGAAAATGACAAAATATGTTAAATTTTTCATGCTTCTGTTATCTGCAGCAATGACTCTGTTGGGAATTTATTCAGGCGAAACGCAGATTGTTCTGCAGAAGGCGGTCAATATCTGCCTGGAATGCATTGGAATCGGCTGAACAGGCAGAAGCAGGGTGAGAGGGATATGAAGGAAAGAACGCGGCATTGGATCCAGGCAGTCTCTGCGCTGCTGATGAATGGAAATCTGAAAGGCTTTGCTGAGGGGAGAATCTGGCAGGGACAGAGTAAACGGATATGTGTTCCGGGGCTTAACTGTTATTCATGCCCCGGGGCTTTTGGTGCCTGCCCGATCGGTTCACTGCAGGCAGTCTTAAATGGCAGGCAGAAAAGCCTGTCTTTTTATGTTACGGGATTGCTGATCCTCTTTGGCACAATATTTGGCAGACTGATTTGCGGTTTTCTGTGTCCGTTTGGATTTCTGCAGGAACTGCTGTACAGGATACCGGTCAGAAAATGGCAGATACCGGCAGGAATCGATGGAATGCTTCGCTATCTGAAATATGTGATTCTTGTTGTTTTTGTTCTTCTTTTACCGGCACTGGTGCATGGAACCTATGGAATCGGAGATCCATGGTTCTGCAAATACATCTGTCCGGCCGGGACACTCGAAGGTGGGATACCGCTTGTGCTTACCAATCCGGCACTTCGCAGTATGGTTGGATTCCTTTTCTCCTGGAAAATGTTGATCCTGATTCTGACGGTGACCGCATCGATGCATATATATAGACCTTTCTGTAAATATATCTGTCCATTGGGCGCTGTATATGCACTTTTTAACAGATTCAGTATTTACCGGATGCAGGTAGAGGAAGACAAGTGTACGCATTGCGGGATTTGTGAGAAGACTTGCCTGATGCAGGTCAAAGTAACGGAAAATATCAATTCTCCGGAATGTATCCGCTGCGGCGCCTGCAAAAATGTATGCCCTGTCCATGCGATCAGCAGCGGATATCGCTGGAAATAATATCAAATTTGTGTTTTTTTTGCATTTCTGTCATAATATCAATATAATAGATCTATCCAATGTGACAGGAGATTTTTCTTGATGAAAAAATCATTTTCTTATGATAGGGCATGGAAAATTTATAAGAAATACATTTTACCGGCATATTTCATTCTTTTTGCTGTCTTTCTGATTGCCGTAGCTGCAAAATTTAATGATACAGACAGAGGAGAACAGACCGCCCTTCAGAATACGGCATGCTCCGGAAAGAGAATTTTGTTTATCAGTTCCTATACGGATGATTTTCCAACGGTCGCATTACAGAAAAAGGGAATCAATGACGTATTTGATTCCATCAATAATGTGCGAATCGATACACAGTATATGGATATGAAAAATTACGATACTTCGGAGAATGAGAATAATTTCTATGTAAGTCTGAAATATAAACTTGCAAGAGCCAGGAAGTACGATCTGATCCTTCTGGGCGATGATTCTGCTTTGCGTTTTGCCGTTAAACACCAGGAGGAACTTTTTAAGAATACACCGATGGTCTTTTTCTGCGTAAATGATCTGAACATAGCACGCAGCGCAGGAGAAAATCCCTATATTACGGGAATTGCAGAGGAACTTTATATCAAGGAAACACTTGCAATTGCAACCAAAATGCAGCCGCAGGCAAAACAGATTGTGGGAATTTATGATGATACGCCGACCGGATATGGGGATTTACAGCAGTTCATGGCACTCAAAAATGCATATCCGAAATATACATTTAAAACGCTTGATACTTCTCTTTACACCTGGAAAGAATATGCGGAACAACTGGAATCGCTTGGAAATGATACGATTCTGCTGTATATGGACAGTTTTACGGATGTAGAGGGCAATGCATATACGATGCTTGATGGAATCCGTTATACTGCGGCGCATGCACATATTCCGATCTACCGCAGTTCTTTTGGCGGTGTTGGAGATGGCTTTCTGGGAGGCAAAATGGTTTCCTATGAGGAATCCGGTAAATCTGCTGCGATAATGGCCAGAAATATTTTATCAGGTGCAGATATTACGAAGATTCCGATCCGGGAAAATGGAGATGGAACGTACTATTTTGATAATGATATGATACAGAAGTATCATATTGACAGAAAACTGATACCTGCCGGTGCGGTTATCATAAATGAAAAAGAATCCTTTTTTGTAATATACAAAAAGTATATGGTGCCGATTATTATTGTTTCACTTGTATTGTTCATCGTCATTCTGACAGTCGGGTGGGACAATATCAGACAGCGCCATTTCAGGAAAGAACTCGAAGATAAGGAAGCACATATCCGTTATCAGGCAGAACATGATTATCTGACAGGTCTTCCGAACAGACAGTCAGCAATTTCCCGTCTTTCTTCTCTTCTGGGGAACAGATCTTCTGTATCACTGATCGCATTGGATGTGGATGATTTTAAAGGAATCAATGATTCCATCGGACATGCATTTGGTGATGCGGTTCTGATTGAGATCGGAGAACGTCTGGACCGGATGATGGAGAATATGGACATTTTTGCATCCCGTTTCGGCGGAGATGAGTTTCTGCTTATTACATCAGTCGTTTCTGCGGAAGAAACCAGTCTGTATGTGAATCGCATCAGACAGGAACTGGGAAGACCTTTTTCGTACCATGATCAGGTTTACTTGATCAGTACCAGCATGGGGGTCGCAAGTTCGGTAAATGGTGAGTGTTCTGCTCCGGAGCTGCTTGCAAATGCAGATCTTGCGATGTATGCCTGCAAGCATTCAGGCAAGAATAAATATGCTTATTTTGACACTGCGATGAAAAATAATATGCTGAAAAAGAATGAAGTAATAGGCGTTCTGCAGAAAGCATGCAAAGAGAATGGTTTTGAGATCCTTTATCAGCCGCAGGTAGATATTATCACAGGAAAGATTGCAGGATTTGAGGCGCTTCTGCGTTTGAAAGATCGTTCCTATACACCGGGACAGTTCATCCCTGTTGCAGAGGAGACCGGGATGATTCAGTCGATCGGGCGCATTGTAACCCAGAAAGTAGTACGGCAGATTGCAAAATGGCAGGATCAGGGAATCACCATTTTGCCGGTGTCTATTAATTTCTCCAGCAGACAGATGGCGGATACAGGTTATGTGTCTTATTTGCAGGGACTGCTGAAGAAATATCATGTTGCGCCGCAGCTGATTGAGATTGAGATTACGGAAAGCATTCTGATTGAAAATAATGACAAGGCAATGAATCTGTTCGCTGATTTCAGTAAGATCGGTGTCAGCCTGACACTGGATGATTTTGGAACCGGTTATTCTGCAATCAGTTATCTAACTTATATACCTGTCGAAAAGATTAAGATCGACAAAACATTGACGGATACCTATCTCCAGGAGGGAAAGGGCGATTTTATAGGCATTCTGATTGATCTTGCGCATTGCCTTGACATGAAGATTACGGTAGAAGGAATAGAAGAAAGAAATCAGTTAAAGCTCCTGCAGAAATATGGGTGTGATTACGTGCAGGGCTACTATTTCTGCAAGCCTGTTCCTGCTGATGTGGCGGTAGAGCAGCAGGTCTATTCGATTGAATAGACCGAATGAATGGAAATTACCAGGTATGAACGGAGCTGGTATTTGCTGCAGAGGCAGAGTCTTCATATACGGCGATCAGATCGGTAACAGCATATACGGTTTTACCATGATAGGACAGTTCTGACCAACCGTTTTCACCGACAGCGGTTCTTGTCACGATCTGCCCTTTTTTAATATTTGCTATAATGATGCTCCCGTTTTCAGTGCTTGGCAGTGTGCGCAGATTGACGTTGTCACCGGAAGATGTTACCGTTTCATTTACTTTCCGGTAGGGGGCATTTGGATTATAGATGTGATAATCACCATGGCTGATACCGGAGGAAGAATCGGCAGAAGAAAGAATTGATACAGAAGAGGATGCTGCCGACTGTGATTGTGGCTGCGTCACAGTAACAGATTCTGAGGCTGTGGCAGTCCCCGCAGCTGCGGCGGTCGTGATTTCTGTTTTGTTTTGATACTGGTGAAAAGAATATAGGACAATACCGGCAAATGCCAGTGCAGTAGTAACAGCAAGCAAACGGATCATATGCTGCTGAAAGCGCATTCTTTTCTGATAGCAGGCTGCTTTTTCGGCTTCCTCCTGCATCTGCATTTTTTCTTCTTCAGTCGGCCCCGGATCATCATCATAAAGGGAAGCGTAATCCAGACTGGCATCTTTTTTGATGTCTGTTTCAGATAGCTGTGCTGCAGCTTTTTCATGTATTTTTTTGAATGATTTCATATTGATACAGGCTCCTTTTCTGCTATTAATAATATACACCTGAAAACAGCAGATGGAAATGTTATCACAATACTTGCAGAAAAAAATATATTATCTATTGACCCTCAATTTTAGATAAACTATAATTGAGTTTGCCAGGATGTAAGCTTTCCATATACTGGATGAAAGAGAGGATAGAATTATGTTTTGTTATATCTGTGGTACAGAAATAAATGAAGTAATTGTATGTGATATTGTAAAGATCGGAAATGACTTTTTTTACGATGAGATCGTAGCTCCTGTTTTGTACAGTGACAAGCTGGATGTACGTTCAGGCAGAATCTTTGATTACGATGAGTTCAAGAAGTTATCAGCCAAGAAGCATTTGTGCAAACCGGAAGATATACTTTCCAAGTATATTGACGGAATTGAGATTCCGGAAGAAGTTTATCTGAAACTGGATAAGACGGACCAGGACTTAGGCTGCAGATGTCCGGTATGCGAAGATTTTATTTAAAACTGAATAGAGAACAGACAAACGGATGGTGCCGTCAAAACGCACCATCCGTTTTTTATATAAGAATCATTTTATTTGTGTGAAACAGGTGCTTTATGAATAAGAGCTGCAGCAAATTGATAGATAAGCCATCCGGCAGCTTCTCCCAGACCATTGAACAGAATATCATCCAGTTCAAAGTGCCCGGTGCGTGTCAGATATTGCAGCGTTTCGATGATCAGGGCGATCAGGAAACCGATCAAGAGCCCGACGTTCCATTTACGTACAGAATGCCATATGGTCGGCAGGAGAATACCCAGCGGAAACAGCATGAACATATTTTCATATGCAAACCAGGCATGTCTGTTATCAATGGTAGAAAACAAAACCAGATTGACCGTATTGTTGCTGCCGATTTCCCTTGTAAAAAATGTGGCAGCACAGACGTAACAGACGTACATACCAAGCAGGAAAAAGAAGAGCGCAGGCCACTTCTTTTTATGTCTGACAATGGCGTACAGAAGATAACAGGAGAAGCAGATGCTCCCCAGTACACAGGCGGGTATCAGATAATTTTTCCAAAGTCTTAAAATATCGGCACATGCTCGCTGAAAGGAATAGGATTGAAAAAAGGACATTTTTTATCTCCATAAATAATCTGCCGGAAAAGGCCTGATCCATTTTCATTTGGCAGAGGATTTGATAAATCAAGAATCATTGTAACACATATCTCAGACAATAATTGTGTAGATTGCATGATAATATAAGCGCATGCTATAATAAAAAACAAATATTCTGAAAATATGACAATGATTATGATAATAGAAAACAGCAGGCAAAACAGCCGTTAGGAAAGGCGAAAGGAGGGATGGATATCATGATGAAAAAAAGTGTAAAACGCTTTTTCAGTCTCGCACTTATCATACCATTCCTGGCTGCAACACAGATGACGACTGTAAACGCAGCGGAAAATTCTGCGGCAGAAGAATCTCTGCATACAGAAGTCAGCAATGGCAGCGATATGACGGGCAGCGGTACAGGAACTGCTGATGAAAAAAAGCATGCTGCCGGGACAGGTTCAGCGACAGATCCTTCGGAATCCGCATCCTCAGTGCAGAGTCCGGCTACCGGAACCGGTGCTGCAGTAGATGCCGGAACCGGAATGTCAGCAGGTGCGGAAGCTTCAACGGGAGCATCAGAGGGCAGCGTGTCAGATTCTTCCGACAGTGCGTCATCCGGAATGTCAGATGATGCTTCTGTAGCGGCAGACATTTCATCAGAAGGAAATTCCGGTCTTGTTAATTTGCTTGGCGCATCTGCGATGGCGGCTCCCCAGGGCAGTTTCGACGGAATTAAGGTGGATGGTAATTTCTCCGACTGGGATGCCGTTGCCAAAGAGGATACCAGCAGTGCCAGCGGCGGACTTGTAAATGCGGCAGGGATGGTCTTTGACGGAGATTATGTATATCTGTATCTGGATGAACATCAGCCCAATGCGGCATCCTGGTCAGGTGTCAACAGCAGCGGTAATTTTGCAATTACGACTGATCTGGGGAACGTTATGATCGTGCATGTTATGGATAAAGGGCAGGTTGAAGTAACGTATCAGAATCAGACGGTATCGGGGGTTACGGTATCAACCGATTATAAGAGCGGGGACTGGCATGCCGATGATCCGCACTATCGCAGAGAAATCGCCATTCCCAGATCGGCACTTCCCTATTATAGGAATTCCATCTCATTTGGTTATTATCTTGGCTCCACTTTTGTGAGTGATGTATCCAATTATAACGGAAGCGGCGGAAATACGCCTGGCTCTGATTCTGGAAGCGGCAGTACATCCGGAACAGGAACAAAATCAGCCATTACGGTTGATGGAGATTATGCCGACTGGGCCAATTATCCCAACCAGGTCATTCAATACGATACAGCTGGCACGAAATACGGTGAGGTTGATGCAGAAGGTGCACTTTATACAGACGGAAGCACGGCGTATGGGCATGTATATACCAGCAACCCGGAACATCTCTCGCAGATGGGCGGGTATGAATTTACCGAATTTACCGTCAAAGTGAACAACGATTCCGGTAAGACCAAAATGGTAACGGCCTACTATCAGAATCCGGATGGATCATTAAATAAAAATGGCGGCTCCATGAGAAACCTCACAGACGGGACCTATACATTTTATCTCTTTGATAATTCAGGCTGGGGAGTGACAACGAATATCAATAATATTTCACCGAATGACACCTGTTATGGTAAGATGACTGTGACAATCAAAAACGGGATTGACCAGATGGAGTACGGTTTTGATCTGGCAACACTTGCCAGACAATTCGGCCTCTCGGAAAATGATGTCGGAACTTTCGGGGTACAGTTCCACAGACTGGGACAGGAATGGCTGAGTGCGGCAGGAACATCAACAGATCCATGGCTTGCCGTTACAATCTGTATCATTCCAACAGCAATGCTGTTTTATTATCGTAAGAAGAAATATCCATGGGAATTTGAGATGCAGGCGACATAAAGCAACAGCTTCTGAGGGGGAGCTCTTCTGAATAACAGAGGGGTTTCCCTGCTTTTTTGGAAAGGATATAACGGATGAAGTACCTGGCAGCGGTTATTATAATCGCATTATGGATATATATATTATTTGTACTCAAAAGAAGCAAACTTGGATTCTGGTTTTATATGGTTGGGAGCATTGGTCTGTTTCTGATTCAGATGACATTAATCCGGCCATGGCTGACCCTGCCGCTGGCCAGAGTTGTGGCTGCCATTTCCGGTATTGTGGGGAATCTGACAGGCGCGTACGTTACCTATTTCAAATATGGCGTTCTCTTTATTACGTCAGGAGTCAGTGCGGTAACGCTCCGTATTGATCTGGAATGTTCGGGAATCATTGAAATTGCTGCATTTCTGTCTCTTCTGGCTTTTTTCGGTGTATACGATATCAGTGAACGGGTGCTGGTCGGAATCCTGGGAACGGTATATACCATACTGGGAAATGCACTCCGCATTACCATCATATGTCTGCTGGTAAAGGCATATGGAACGGATGTATATTATATCGCGCATACTTTTGTAGGCAGAATCGTGTTTTATTTCCTGCAGGTGGCGATGTATTTCTATGTGTTCACCAAACCGCATATTGTTCACATGCAGGTTGGCCGGTTTACCTACGGAAAGAATGAGAAAAAATGAGACTTGCGGCGCAGCTTTTTAATCCCTTCTTTTTCTGGATATCCTGGATTACTATTCCGCTCATTATGGAAGTATTGCCTGCAATCGGCGGATTTTTCGTCCTGTTGAAAGGCATGATCACCAGAAAAAAGATTCCGATACCGGACAGGTATCCTGAAATCACATTGATTATTCCGGTCTATAATTCAAGCGCTTCGCTGGAGCAATGCATCAGATCCATTAATGATTCTGATTATCCCAACAGGAGCATCAAGGTTTTTCTGGTCAATAATCAGGGAAAAGATGATAGCTTTGATATATATACAAGATGTCAGGATAAGTATTCCGATCTTCGCATGCAGTGGCTGAATGCAATGCAGGGCAAATCAAGAGCATTGAATCTGGCAATTTACAACAGCGAAGGGAAATATATCATTCATATCGACAGTGACGGTAAGCTGGAACCGACGGCTTTATCCCGTATGGTAAGAAAATTTGAAGCAGACACTGCTGTTAACTGTATGACGGGTACGATTCTGACCATACCGGAACAGATTGAGCATTATCCCTTATGGAAGTCAAGATTTCTGCGCAAACTGGAATTTACGGAATATGCACAGGCGTTTCTGGCAGGAAGAAATTATGCGTCTGAATTCAATGCAATCTATACACTTTCCGGTGCTTTCTCCGGATTTCGTAAATCAGCGCTCAGAAATTCATGGTTATATAATACAGATACCATCTGTGAAGATACGGAAATCACTTTTCAGATGAAATATATTCAGCATCAGATTGTGAAAATCTGTGAAGATGCCATCTTTTTCGTAGGTCCGATTGAAAACATGGACAAGCTTTATACGCAGCGTCAGCGCTGGCAAAGAGGCTCGCTGGAAGTTGCCAGGATGTTTCCGCAGAGTAAGCTCCGCCCGCTTCGTATGTTCAAGGACAGTAATGTTAAGACACTGATGTATGATCATACGTTTGCATTTCCGCGAATCATCTGGTATGTAGCTCTTTTATATCTGATGTTTATCGGATACTCAGGTAAGATTGTTTTTGTATCCATCGGACTGATTATGGCGTTTTATGTTCTTTGCGGATATCTGTATTTTCTGATTTCACAGAAACTATTGGAAGATTTCCCTGCGGTACGCAGATACTATTTGAAACAGTGGTGGGTGATTCTATGGCTTCCGTTTTTTAATCTGCTTGTCTTTTTTATCCGGTTTGCCGGCATTGTCAACAGCATCAATACCAACAGTGCATGGCGCACCAGCACTTTGTCGGAAGAAAATGCGGCTTTTAACGGCATTGTCAGGACAGATACGACTCGTTTCAGAAAGGTTATAACTAAATTCAGGGAAATGGTAAACAATCCGGAGGATTCAGATGCATACGAAGAACAGAAATAATCGTTCAAAAATGTTTCCTACACTTTTTTTCACATTTGTGGCACTTGGAATTGCATGTCTTGCTGCAGTATATGCATGGGTACTTATTAACAATTATGAAAAGGGAGTGGCCGAGATTTATGCGCAGGAGCAAGATGGTTATGTACAGCTGGTACTGGATCAGATCAATCTGCAGCCTGAGAATACAGATGAGAAAATCATACAAAATATATTGGGAACGCTGGATTCTTCCAGCAACAGATATTGGACACTTTCGCATGATGAGACGCTTGTATTTGTGAAGGATGTACTGGAAACAAGCAGATATAAGAGCTTTTCATCCGATACGTATTATAATACGGTCAGTTCAAGAGAATTTGTGGCAGGACTGAAACAGGGTCAGGTAAAACACGCAGTGGTGATTATTGATGGAAGGAAATTCATTGCTTCCGGAGTTGCGTTTGTTTATAATAACAGGAATTATCAAATCTGTCTGCTGACCAATGCAGAGATTATGCTGGAGAACAATACCTATCTGAGTACAAAGATCAGCCTTGTAATCATGATAGCGGTTATTCTGATGATCTTCGTAATTGCAGTCATTATTCTGGCAAGACTTGTCAATAATCTGAAAAGGCAGCTCTTTGCAGGGCAGCAGACGCAGGAAGAACTGCGCAGAAATATTGAGCAGTTGGATGAAAAACTGCATAATAAAAATTTATACAGTTCCAAAACCATGATATTTGGCAGTTCTCTTATTCCGACGATGCTCAAAAAGCTGAACGAGCGTGCAAACAGGCCTTTGGTTATGGCAATTGTTCCTTTTGAAGAAAAAACATATCAGATTCTGATCAGTGAAGGGCAGGAAATTCTGGGAGAGAACGTGATCCGGATGAAAATGGATGCCTCACACATGCTTTTGATCTTTGTACAGTGCAGCAGGGAAGCTGCTGTTGAGAAACTGAGTCTTCTGGAAAAATATGCAATTACTGCGGAACGTATTTTTGAAGTGGGGGAACAGGAAAATGTGGCCGAAGTCTATCAGAAAGAAGCCATTGGAATTGCACCTGCTGTGCAGACGCAGCCTGTAGTCACACCGGAGGATGAATCTGCGGCAGAGCAGACTGTTTCAGATATAACGGGCAGGATTAAAATGAAATATAACAATGATTTTGATATTGATATTACACAAAAAGATGATTTTGACAGGCTTTGACAGATCAGGAAATACAAAGGAAACGGAGTACAGATATGGAGGACAGATTCTTCAGAAAATACAGGTTCAAAGTATATCTGAATGCCAGCCACAGCATATCAATCAAAGGACTGCAGGGAAATGTCCATCCGCATACATGGGAATTTGGTCTTGATATTCAGATTGTTCGTAAGGAATTCATGGAGTTTAATTTTTTTGAAAATGCCATAAATGGTTTTTTTAATAAATACCAGAATATCACGCTGAATCAGGTTGAACCGTTCAATCTGATCATACCGACACTGGAAAATATTACAGAATATTTTGGGGAACAGCTCAGACTTGTGATACATGAAACCGGCGGTGAACTGCTGCAGCTCGAAGGAAGTGAAACGCCTACAAGGAGTTATGTGATCGATTACAGCAATGATTCAGATTATATCAGTCATATCAGCAGACAGTCGGCACAGTCCATGGATCAGATGATTGACCGGATGCTGGATGAAATGAATACAGGTGACAGATAGGATGGAAGAAATCAGATGAAAAGAGCAGCCGGTGTTATTATGACAATCATATTGTATGAATTTCTGGCGCTTCTGATCATGATTTTCGTATCACAAAATGGACTTTATCCATCCGGAAGCGATGTCATGTATCATGTATACCGTGGTGATTATGTATACCATTCGCTTCTGAATGGAAATCTATGGCCATTATATAATCCAATGTGGTATAACGGTGTCGAACTGATGCGATACTGGCCGCCTGCTGCCGCATATCTGATGGCAGGGT
>JAGOGF010000045.1 GCA_017996845.1 Butyrivibrio sp. | reverse complement strand
ACACTGAGCGCTGCCGCCAGGATAACCACCTTCACTTTGTTCCTTTCTCTGCTGTTTTTTTCTGTCATTTCATTTCTCCTCGTCAGTCACATTTTTTCGCATCCATGCACTTCACCCACATACCCGGTTTTCCTTTTGATACATACTATGCTAAAAAAATCATGTGAAGACTCTGTGACTGTTTTTCGAAAAGAGTGTGAAATCATCCTGCTTCTTTTTCCTCCTGCAATTTTTCCGAAATATTTCCAATATCCGTTTTTCTTGGTCCGCGTACACCAAAACTTCCTTTGTATTTATTGTTTTTTACAAGTTTTCGTATTGCCGGGATTATAGCATTCATATCTGTTATCGTTCTGCATATGACCATTGGTACACTGCTTCCGTCCATTTCAGCCTCATATCCGGCATTTCTCATAATCAGCAGAAAAGACTGCTTATCACAACCTGACAATTCTTCTGTACTACCGCTTTCCATCTACCGCACATACCTCCCGTCATCATTACACATTCATTCTGTATGATGATATTTTCCAGTTCTTATGGCTTTATGGTAGCACGTTTCCGGTTATTTTGCAAACATATGTTCTTATTAATCTGTTTCCTTGATCATTCCACCGCGATAGGCGGCCAATAGTTCCTGTAAATCCTCTATTCTGTTCTGAAGACTGATTCCCAGGTCAGTGTCCTTCATTCGAACACGTTCCCGCATTCTTTCAACAATCTCAATCTCCGGCGTATTTTCTTTTCCCGGCTGATATGGACGATGTGCCGCAAGTGCAAGATGATGTGAATTATAGATCAATGTATAACCTGCAATTCCGGTTTTTACATGATAAGCTTTTGAAAGCCCGCCATCAATAATAAACAATTTTCCATTTGCTTTGACTGGATTTTCTCCCTTCTTTACTTTAACAGGAACGTGTCCATTAATAATGTGTGTTCCTTCTGTTTCAAGCCCGAATTCTTGCAATATCCGGTCTACATATTCCTCTTCTCTTGAAAAGCTGTAATATGGATTATATTTTTCAACACAAAGTGTAGGCTCATTTACAAAACAGTTTTCAAATGTTGTAATTTTATCTTTTCCAAATAACGGAGATTTGGGGCCGCACCACAGATACCACATCAGATCGCTTGCATTCTGCTTTTCAGCAGGATGTTCCTTTTCGTCCAGGAAATAGGCATCCACCGCCTTTTTCCCGATATAATCCATAAGTGATCTTGCGCTGAAAATGCCTTCCGGTGTTTTGATCTGCATAAAGCTGCCATCCGGATTCATTGGAATGCATCCATGATACAGCAGATTCCCGTTGCAGATTTTATACATTGCCCCATGTGAATATATGAAGCGTATATGCTCATTCAGTATCTGAGAATGAACAAAACTCAGTCTGAGTGTATCCACAAGCTTCTGCTCTCTTTCTGTCAGTTCATAAGGATGCACAGGATCAATGGAAGGGAAAAAATGATCTTTCAAAGGATAATCTTTTTCTCCGATTCTGACTGTACCGGCATTATAATTTATCTTATCCAGAAGAAGCCGGTCTTCCAGCTCATATTCCGGATGTGCCATAATCAGTTTTCCTTCCAGTTTGAGCTGTATGATTGTAATTGCCTTGCACATTTTGGCAGCAAGTTCAGGATTTACAGAATCATAAAAATTCTCATCCAGGAGATGTGGTTTAAAGCACTCACATGGATCATCTGCATACACTTCTGCTGCATACATGCTCAGAGGTCTCAGATTAATTCCGTATCCATCTTCGAGTACATCAAAGGAATTGTAAGATGTCGCTATTCTTAACACATTGGCAATGCAGGCTGTATTCCCGGATGCTGCTCCCATCCAGCTGATATCATGATTTCCCCATTGAATATCCACATCATGAAAATCCATCAGTTCTCTCATAATAATATCTGCCCGCGGACCTCTGTCAAAAATATCTCCGATTATATGCAGCGAATCGATCGTCAGATTCTGAATCAATTCACTGAGTGCCACGATAAAATCATCTCCTACACCAATATCTACTATTGCATTCAAAATTTCCTGATAGTACACTTTTTTATCCGGATCATTTCCATCCAGATGCAGCAATTCATCTATCGCATTGGCATAATCTGCAGGCATTTTACTGCGTACCTTATAGCGTGTATATTTGGAACCCACAACACGGCAGATCCGGATCAGCCGGTTGATCGTAATCCGCTGCCACTCGCTCGTATCCTTATCATCATGCCTGCATTCTGTCAGAATACGATCCGGATAATATATCAGATTGGCAAGTTCCAGTTGTTCCTGTTCCGACATCATATTACCGAATGTTTCTTCAATTTTGGCCCTGATAATACCAGAAGAACTCTTTAGTAAATGAATAAAACTTCTGTACTCGCCGTGCAGATCTGAAAAAAAATACTCCGTACCTTTGGGCAACCCGCAAATCGCCCTCAGATTAATAATCTCTGCACTTGCTTTTTTCGCATTTGGAAATTCTCTTCCCAGAAGTTTCAGATAATCCAAATCTCTCATATATAAACCTCATTTCTATTTATTCTTTTCCAACAACATCTGCGAGAAATCAATCTCAATATTCCGGCAAAGAAATATTTCTGAATATTTTGCCGAGGCTGCTATCAGCAGCCTTGATCAGACTCAGGTGAAGCTTCACCTGAATCTGATTGTACCACAACACACTTCTGACCAAAATGATATTTGTATACAGGTCTCTCATTTGATATAATAAAGTGACAAAACACGAATTCATTGGAGGTTTTCATATGGCAGATATTATAATTGTAGCTATATTTATTGCAGCTATACTTTTTACAAAACGCAGAAAACAGCTGCCGGAGGCTTCCGCGCCTGTTAACACTTCCGGAGAACGTAAAGTTTCCGGAACTCCCAAATTCCCTGATTCTAAAAAAAATGTTAAACATACAGATACCGATTACGCCCCGAAATATATCGTTCATACAGAATTGGAAGACGGATATATGAATTTAAATGGAAAACGCGTCAGAATCAAGGATGCAGATAAACTGGAATGGTAAATTCTGATGGACACCTTACTGACTTTATCTGAAGTATGTGAGATATTATCTATTTCTACTGCTACCGGCAGAAACTGGGTCCGTCTTGGCAAACTGATTCCACAATCAGCTTGTGATTCAATCTTTCCGCTTTTTTCCTCTTCTTCTGTTGATTTATTGAAAAATTCTCTTCAAAACGGTACTTCTCTGGTGCTGAAATCCCGCAGGAATAAAAAATACATTTCCGGAAACGGCACCGATGCTTCTTATCCCGTTTCTGATTGTTCCTGTTACGATACCGTAAATAAACTTCTGCAGAATTTACCTGCCAAACTGACTTCGGACCAGCTTCAGTTATTGTTATGTGATTGTGCCCTGCAATTGATGACAGATGCAGGGATTTCTGCTCACATTTTGTTGGATAATCTCGTCCCTGAAAATCTGTCTTCTTCAGAACTTCCTTTTCTGATTCATTCCATGTTTCAAAAGGATTTTCCGAATGTAGAGCCTCCTGTATACCATTATCGGTATGGCGAAGACACGCTTGGTCTGTTATATACATCTCTTCATAATATTGGTAACAGAAAAGCTTTTGGTGCATATTACACTCCGCTTTCTGTTATTCGAAAGCTAATAGATCATCTCCCTGTCAGTTCCTGCGATTCTTCTGTCACCTTATTGGATCCCAGTTGCGGTACCGGAGGCTTTTTGTTGCATTTGCCCTCTGTTTTTCGTCTGGAAAATATTTACGGATGTGATATTGATGCAATTGCTATTTCCATTGCACGAATTAATCTTGCTATGCATTTTTCAGTAAACAATGATTCTGAAGTGCAGACAATCTGTAATAATTTGAAAGTTATGAATTGGCTTTTACATGATTCATTTTCTATCAAACCATATTCAAATTCTGATTTTCAAAAGATACCACTTTATGACTTCATTATCGGTAATCCTCCCTGGGGAAGTGATTTCCCCCTTGCTGAACTTGCCGGTTTGCAGGCTCAATACCAGTGTGCCCGGAATGCGCATCCGGAATCCTACACACTTTTTATTGAGCAGTCTCTTTTGCATCTTAAGCCCAATGGAATTCTTTCTTTTATTCTTCCGGAAACACTTTTGCAGGTAAAAAAGCATTTACCCTGCAGACAACTTATATATGACAAAACTTTTTTCCGGTTTCTTGCATATCTGGGTGATGTTTTCAAAGGAGTACAGTGCCCCTGCATCATTTTTGAAGTACAGAACCGGATCCAAATACCATCTCCTTATCCCATAATGGTGCAGCTTCCGGGGCAGAATTTTTCCATTTCCGTAGATCATAATCCGACACCGGAAAATTTTCATCTTCTTTGTGATAATTATGCATATCAAATTGTTGAAAAAATGCAATTGGCATCCAATATTCTGAAGCTTTTTCATAATGCTGATTTCGCAATGGGAATTGTTACCGGTGCAAATGATCAATTGATCTGTTCTGAAAAAAAAGATGAAAATGAACCAATTATACGTGGAAGCAATATTTTTCGATATGGCATTACACAACCACAAACTTATATTTCTTATAATGCTGCATTTTTTCAGCAGGCGGCACCTGAAAAATTTTATCGCGCTGACGAAAAACTTTTTTATCGCTTTATTTCCAATGAACTTATTTTTGCATATGATAACCAGCAACTGCTTTCTTTGAACAGCTGCAACATTCTGATTCCAAATCTTCCGGGGATCAGAATGCGATATATCATGGCCGTTTTCAATTCCCGCATCATGCAGTTTTATTACAGCAGAACATTCCACAGTGTCAAAGTTCTGCGTTCTGCGCTCGAACAACTTCCAATTCCATGCTGCAATATTTCACTGCAAAATAAGATTGCGGAACTGACCATACAACTGTCAGCTTCATCAGATATAAAACAACGACTTGCCTTATACAACGAGATTGATCTCTTGATAGCTTCTCTCTTTTCTCTTTCTGAAGAAGAATACCATACTATCATTACTCTCGAAAAAAACAAACGTCTGTTACTTTTCCCATAGCATAATGACAAAATCACAGTCTTTTTAAATATAAAAAGCATGGTATAATGTCAAAAGGCATAAACAACTTTTGTCACAGTCACAAATGTACCTTACCCTGACAAATTTCTTAATTTACACAAACTATTCCAGGAGGAAAATCATGTCATTCAAATATATACAGCAGCTTCCAACACCTGACGAAATTATCCGCGAGTTTCCACTTGCACCTGAACTGGCTGCTATAAAAAGACAGCGGGATCAGGAAATTTCAGATGTATTTACCGGGAAAAATGATAAATTTATTGTAATTGTAGGTCCATGTTCTGCAGATAACGAAGATTCGGTCTGTGATTACGTCACAAGACTTGCAGAAATGAATGATAAGGTCAAGGATCGTCTGATTCTGATCCCGAGAATTTACACCAATAAACCGAGAACTACAGGAGAAGGCTATAAGGGAATCACCTCACAGCCTGATCCGGAGGGAAAAACTGATTTTCATGCCGGTCTGATCGCCATGCGCCATATGCAGATCCACGCCATCGAAGTTTCAGGTCTTACTGCAGCTGATGAAATGCTATATCCCGATAATTGGGGATATGTATCCGATATTTTATCCTATGTTGCAATCGGTGCTCGCTCTGTAGAAGATCAGCAGCACCGTATGACTGCCAGTGGTTTTGATGTTCCTGCCGGAATGAAAAATCCTACAAGTGGAAATCTTACTGTTATGCTGAACTCCGTTTATGCGGCACAACATCCGCATTCCTTTGTCTATCGGGGTTATGAAGTACAGACTAACGGAAATCCTCTTGCACACTGTGTACTTCGTGGTGCAACAAATATGCATGGACGTAATACGGCCAACTATCATTATGAGGATCTTGATCTTCTTGCTTCCTTATATGAAGCAAGAGATATTATCAATCCTTCCGTAATCGTAGATGCCAACCATAGTAACTCCAATAAATTGTTCCGTGAACAGATACGAATTGTAAAGGAAGTTTTGCATAGCAGAAATCACAGTTCCAAAATACATAGTCTTGTCAAAGGGGTAATGATCGAAAGCTATATTGAAGAAGGCTGTCAGAAAATTGGAGAAGGAATCTATGGAAAATCCATTACTGATCCTTGTCTGAGCTGGAATGACACAGAAAAACTTTTATATGAAATTGCGGATCTGTCATAAGAAAAGGCCACAATAAGATGCCCCCAAAAGTTACATGAAGCGTGACTTTTGGGGGCATCATTTGCTTTATTTTTTATCCGCGGATCTGCGCTCTTTCATATATCTCTCTGATATAGTTATGCCTGCTTCCTGCGTATCTTGCTGTTGTAGAAATATCAGCATGTCCGAGCATCTCCTGAACAGATTTCAGATCTGCACCATTTTCCAACAGGTGAGCAGCGAAAGTATGCCTTACTGTATAAGGTGTAATATCAGCTTTAATGTCTGCTTTTTGTGCATATACTTTGAGAAGTTTCCAAAATCCCTGTCTGCTCATGGATTTTCCATCCGCACAATTCAGAAATAATATATTTTCATTTCTTCCCTGCAGCATTCCCTCACGAGCATCTTTCAGATACCCCAAAAGAGCCTCTCTTGCTTTCTGTCCAAATGGTATCATTCTTTCTTTATTACCATAATGACAAATGACACAATTAATTCTAAAATCAAGATCCTCCACCTTCAGAGAAATCAATTCCGTAACACGCATACCGGTTGCATACAAAAGCTCCAGCATTGCATGGTCTCTCTTTCCCTTTGCCGTATCATTATCCGGCTGCATCAGAAGCAAGTCCACCTCTGCCGGTGTAAGTACTCTTGGAAGCTTTTTTTCTACCTTCGGTGCTTTCAGAATGTCTGCCGCATCCTCTTTCACGTCTCCATTTTCCATAAGAAAATGAAAAAAAGATTTTATAGAAGCAATATGCCTTGAAACAGTTGCTGCAGCAAAATGTTGTTCAGAAAGCATGCTGATATACCCTGAAAGCATATCCTCCGTCACTTCACCCCAGCTTGCAGTCCCTTTTATAATCAGATAATCATACAACTGCTGCAAATCTCTTTGATAAGATGCCACTGTATTTTCTGATGTATGTCTTACATTATGCAGATATTCAATAAACGCTCTGATCTCATTTTTCATGCTTTCCTTCTGCCATATTATCTCAGATCAATAATAAAGTTTTCTATCCTGTCAAGCCCTTTTACAATCTGCTCCTGACTGATTGCATAAGACAGTCTGACATGATTCGGGTAACCAAAATCATCACAAGGCACAACTGCCACATGATAATCGTTCAATAAAATCTGTGCAAGATTCTGTCCGTCACCTACCACATTTCCTTTATAAATCATTTCAAGAAGCTCTGAGATATCTACAAAAGCATAAAATGCACCACGTGGTTCAAAAATTTGAATATGAGGCATTTTGGAAAGACGTTCAAACATATATATCCGGCGCTTATTAAACTCCTCACACATGGCAGCAACAGTCTCCTGCTGTCCAGTCAACGCTTCATATGCGGCTTTTTGTGCAATAGAATTTGGATTGGAAGTCGCATGCGACTGAATCGCTCCCATAAGCTTTGCAATCTGCAAAGGCGCACCTACATATCCGATTCTCCAGCCGGTCATTGCATAACTCTTTGAAAGGCCGCTGCAGGTTAACGTTCTTTTATATATTTCTTCTCCCAAAGATGCAATACTGATATGTTTTTCATCTCCATAAATCAAATATTCATACATTTCATCTGATACTACATAAAAATCATATTTTACAGCCAAATCAGCAACTTTCTGCAGTTCATCCTTTGTATAAATCATACCTGTCGGATTATTGGGTGAATTCAGAACAAGTGCTTTCGTTTTTGCCGTAACTGCCTGTTCAATCTGATCTGCTGTTACCTTGTACTCATTTTCCTTTGTTCCATATACGATTACCGGAATGCCGTCTGAAAGCTTTACCATTTCAGGATAACTAAGCCAATAAGGTCCCGGAATGATCACTTCATCTCCCTGATTTAAAATTGCATCAAAAATATTTGAAAGAGAATGTTTTCCACCATTGCTGACTACAATTTGAGCCGGCTCATAATGAAGGTGATTAAACTCTTCAAATTTTTTACAGACAGCTTTTTTAAGCTCATTGGTACCAGAAGCAGGTGTATATTTTGTAAATCCCTCTTTTATTGCGGTAATTGCAGCATCACAGATATTTTCAGGTGTATTGAAATCCGGTTCTCCTGCACCAAACCCAACAACATCTACGCCTTCTGCTTTGAGTTCTTTTACTTTTGCTGTAATTCCCAATGTTGATGATGGCTTGACCGCCTGTGCTTTTTTAGATAAAGATAAAGACATATGACACTCCTCCGACATGTTTGGATAATTGTATACAAATATGCATTGTCGATATCATACTACAATCTCCTGTAATTAACAAGATATTCACAGCAAAACTTTTCTTTTTTCTTTATCAGATTTGCTTATTTTCCATAATTCGGTTCAGCTCTTTATATACAGGTAGACAGTCAAATGTCGCAAAATAATCCCTTGCTGTTTCTGCCCTTCGTATCATTTCAACACTTCCGTCCATTTTCAAAAGAAGTTCTGAACTCCATAATTTTCCATTATAATTATAACCCATGGAAAAACCGTGCGCACCAGCATCATGAATGAACAGATAATCACCCATTTCTATTTGAGGAAGCTTGCGATCAATTGCAAATTTATCATTATTTTCGCAAAGAGACCCTGTCACATCATAAAGATGATCACAAGGCTCATCTTCTTTTCCCATAACTGTAATATGATGATATGCACCATACATCGCCGGTCTCATAAGATTAACTGCACATGCATCAACGCCAATGTACTCTTTGTATATATGCTTTTCATGAATTGCTTTCGTTACAAGTGCACCGTAAGGTCCCAGCATAAACCTACCAAGCTCCGTATAAATTGCAATGTCTTCCATCCCTGCAGGATTAAAAATCTGTTCAAATTTTTCTCTCACACCAGCCCCGATTTGCGCAATATCATTTCCCTCCTGATCCGGCTGATAGGGAATCCCAACTCCACCGGACAGATTAATAAATCGAATATCGGCTCCAGTTTCTTTATGCAACCTTACCGCAAGTTCAAATAATTGAGCCGCAAGCATCGGATAATACTCATTTGTCACTGTATTACTTGCAAGAAAAGCATGTAATCCAAAATGCTTTACACCCTTTTTCTGCAGCAAAATAAATGCTTCCTTAATCTGCTCTTCTGTCATCCCATATTTGGAATCTCCTGGATTATCCATAATTCCGTTACTCATTTTAAAAAGTCCGCCAGGATTGAATCTGCATGATAATGTTTCCGGAAATTTCCCAATTGTTTTTTCGAGAAATTCAATATGTGTTATATCGTCAAGGTTTATAATTGCACCAATCTCATTTGCATAAAAATATTCTTCAGCAGGCGTATCATTGGATGAAAACATGATCTGACTTCCACATGCCCCTACTGCTTTACTAAGCATCAATTCCGTATTAGATGAGCAGTCAAATCCACAGCCTTCTTTTAATAACAATTCCATCAATATAGGATTTGGAGTCGCCTTTACCGCAAAGTATTCTTTAAAGCCCTTATTCCATGAAAAAGCTTTATATAATGACCTGACGTTTTCAATAATTCCCTTTTCATCATAAAGGTAAAAAGGAGTCGGGTATTTTTCTGCAATTTCTTCAATCTGCTGCTTTGTAACAAATGGTTTTTTCATAAATTCTCCTTTTTATTTCCGGCTAATATTGATCTTTATATCTACCTGCTCTAACCTGCGGGTCATTGCACTTTATTAAGTTACTACTTTTCCGCGATAAAGTACAGTATTTTTTATCATTTCACATTTTCAATTTGCCAATCTATCGGTTGTAATCCATTACTAATTAAATAATCATTACATTTACTGAAGTGCTTACAGCCAAAAAATCCTCTGTAAGCTGATAACGGGCTTGGATGCGGAGCCTCCAGAATTAAGTGTTTCGGATTAGTCAACATTGGTTTTTTACTTTGCGCAGGTCTTCCCCACAACATGCATACAATAGGCCTGTCCTGTGCATTTACCGCCTGAATGATTGCGTCTGTAAACACTTCCCATCCTTTTCCCTGATGAGAATTAGCCTGATGTGCACGTACGGTCAAAACTGTATTTAACAGCAAAACCCCTTGATCTGCCCATTTTTTCAAATAACCATTATCAGGAATACCGCATCCAAGGTCATCATGAAGTTCCTGATATATATTGACCAATGAAGGTGGGACATCCTGTCCGTTCAAGACAGAAAAAGCAAGTCCGTGTGCCTGTCCTTCTTCATGATATGGATCCTGCCCCAGAATCAGTACCTTGACATCTTTAAGCGGTGTAAAATGAAATGCATTAAATATATCATCTGCCGGGGGATACACTACACGTGTTCTATATTCTTCCTGTATAAATTTGTATAAACCGGCATAATACGGTTTGTGAAATTCATCTCCAACCGCCTCGAGCCAATCATTTGATATCATTGCCATTTTCTTTCTCCCTATGCTGCTTTATATCTGCCTTTGTCAGTATCTCACCGGCAGATTTCTTTTCTTTAGATATTCTTTTACTTCTCTGATTTCAAGTTCTTTATAATGAAAAAGTGATGCTGCAAGTACTGCATCTGCATGTCCAAACATCAAAGCATCATAAAAATGTGCACAGGTACCTGCACCTCCTGATGCTATTACAGGAATTGCAACACTATCTGCAATCGTTCTGGTAAGTTCAATATCATATCCAGCTTTTGTTCCATCACAGTCCATACTGGTCAGAAGGATTTCACCCGCTCCCATATGCTCTGCTTGTACTGCCCACTTCTCCACATCAATTCCTGTATCAATACGTCCCCCATTTTTAAATACATTCCATCCATTTCCATCTTTTCTTTTTCTTGCATCAATTGCTACTACAACACACTGGCTTCCAAATTTATCGGCGGCTTCCGATATGAGCTCCGGTCTGCTAATAGCGGCAGAATTAACTGCACATTTATCTGCGCCTTCTCGTAACATCGCTCTGAAATCTTCAACCGTTCGAATCCCTCCACCAACTGTAAATGGAATAAAAACCTTTTCTGCTACTTTGCGAACCATATCTGCTACTGTTTTTCTTGCGTCAGAGGTAGCAGTTATATCCAGGAAAACAAGTTCATCGGCACCTGCCTTCGAATATGCTTCCCCAACAGATACCGGATCTCCCGCATCCTTTAAGTCAACGAAATTAACACCCTTTACAACCCTTCCATCTTTGACATCCAAACATGGAATAATTCTTTTTGTCAGCATCTGTTACACCTCCAGAAAATTTGTAAGAATCTGCATACCCACTTCTGAACTTTTCTCAGGATGAAACTGACATGCAAAAACATTTCCTGATTCTATGGAAGCATCAATGCAAACCCCATATTCTGTCGTTGCACTGACAATCTCCGGATCCGTAGCATGAAGATAATAGGAATGAACAAAATATACATATGCATTCTCAGGAATATGATTAAAGAGTCTTCCTTTATGTGGATACTGTAAACTGTTCCATCCGATTTGCGGAACTTTACATCCATTTTCTGTCGGAATCCGTAAAATTTTTCCACGCAAAATGCCCAGGCCGCATACCCCTTCTGATTCTTCACTACTCTCAAACAGGAGTTGCATACCCAGGCATATTCCCAAAAATGGAATTTCTTTTACTATAACTTCGCGAATTACATCCGACAAATCATATTCATCCAACTTCCGCATTGCATCACCATATGACCCAACTCCCGGTAATACAACATGATCCGCCCGATATATTTCTTCCGGATTTCTTGTAACGCGTACATCTTTTCCAAGAAACGCAAATGCTTTTTCTACACTCTTAATATTTCCTGCATCATAATCAATGATTGCTACCATCTTCCCACTGCTGCGCACGCTGCTCCGCATTCTCCCGATTATTTCGTGCGCTCAACGTACACCTGCTATTTCATGCAGGCGGATGGTATATTCTGTATCATCTTGCAGTGCAAGAATCTTTTCTGATTGATCCGGTGATATACCATATGTCTGCATCAGCGCCGATTTAATGTTATCATATGCTTTATTCACTTCATTTTCAACCACATTATCACCGGTTGCCTGTGCTTCCTTCAAAATCTCCGGATAAAGACTAACACCCTTCAACAGAGAGTTTAAAGCTTCGACAGGTTTTTTCATACTGGTATATGTAACATATGATTTATAAAAATGCTGCATTCTCGCGATTGCACGTGCCTTTTCATAAATCGCACGATCCATTTCGGAAAGATTTGTTTTCCCATAAAGATTTTTATATGCAGTCAGATAGTCCCCTTGTGCATAGCTTGCCTCCGCCTCACTAACCACTGTTCTTTCCGGTAAAACTATGGAAGGAAGCATCAAAAATACTCCAAAAGTTATGGCAAAAACAAAAGAAATAATGATTTTCTTAGGAGAAATTTTCTTTAATGGCTTCAGATCTTCCGGATTTGGAACTTTGGGTTCCTTTTTGGGTTTTTCTTTCTTTTCTTTTTTAGGTTTCGGAGGTTTCTTTTCTTTGACCTTTTTCTCCTTTTTAACCTTTTCTTTTTTCTCTTTTCCCTCGGATCCCTCTGCTTTCTTTTCTTTTTCCAGTTCATCCAATATCTGCTGATTTTCAGCAGACAGACTTGCTAACTCATTACTCTCTGCAAATGTCGTTTCTTCTTCCGGTTCCAACGATTCAAATAATGAATGAAAAACCTTTACAAAAAAACCTTCTTTCTTTTCTCCAGAAGGACCCGTTGTCTTACTTCTTTTCTTTCTTCCAGTTTTATTATGTCCTTTTTCCGTCTCGGAATCAGTTTCGATATTTTCATCTGCATTCTCAGCCACGTCAATATGCTCTGCAAGTGCCTCTTCCAATGACTGTCCTTCAAGACTGTCTTCATCACTCCCAATCTCAGGGTTTTCTTCTTCCAATCCTTTTTCTGCAGAATTTTCTTCTGCTTCATCTTCAGTCAACCCATTAAACAAATCATCTTCAGTTTCTTCTGATGCGTCCGTTTTTTCATTTTTTCTGTCATCCAATTGACCAACATTATCTTCTGACAAGCTGTTCATCAATGCATCCAACTCGGCAATATCTGTTTCTTCTGATTTTAAACCCTGATTATCATTTTCCTTACTGTTATCTATCTCCTCAGCGCCATCCTTTTTTTCTATATTATTTATATTTTCTGTACTATTTGTTTTTTTTATATCCGCTGTATTTCTTGCATTTTCTATATTCCCAATATTTTCTGTATCTCCTGTGTTTTCTGTATTTTCTGTATCTCCTGTATTCTCTATATTTTCTGTATTTTCTGCATTTAACGTATCTTCTATATTTACCGTTTTTTCTTTTCTATCTGTCTCTTTTACATTGTCATTTTTTTCTATATTGTCAGTTTCTTCTGTCTTCTCTATAGTATTTATTCTGTCTTCATTTTGTTTTACATTTTCTATGTTTTCTGTGTTATCTGATCTGCCAACCTTCTCAGTTTCTTCAGAACTTTCTATTCTTGTTGTATTATCTATTGTATCTGCACCTTGTACTTCTTCTGCATTTCCTATATCTCCTATATTCCCCGTATTTCCTGCATTTCCTGCATTTCCTGCATTTCCTGTATTTCCTGCATTTCCTGTATTTCCTGCATTTCCTGTATTTCCTATATCCTCAACTTCTATATTCTCTTTTTTTTCTAAATCAAAATCCTTTCTTTCTATTTCAGGTATACTATCCGAGTTATCCGAGTTAAAATTTTCATCTAATGATTCTTCTACCTTTTCATCAGAATCATACGTTGTATGTTTTTCTTCCTGCGGCTGTATACTCTGAAGTTTTTCACTCTCATCCCTTTTTGATAATACATTTCTTCCAGCACTTTTTTCTTCCATTTCTTTTATATACTGATTTTCAGATTCAGACTGTTCTATAAATGAATCCATTTGTTCTAACATATCATCAAGATTTATATCAGATCCATTTAAAATATTTTCAGACTCATCACTCACAAAACTCAGTCCCAACGATTTATCATCTTCTGTATCTTCTTCTGATTCTTGTATATCATGCCGTTCTATTTCTCCATCTGGTATTTTCCTGTCTTCCGGCACATTATCTTTTGAATATTCATTCGTGCCAAGTTGATCCAATAATATGTTGTCTAACACATTTTCCTTGGCATCTGACAACATCCATTCTGTTTTGTCTTCCTGTAAAAACTCTTTATCGATATCCTTCACTTCTTCCGAAACATCTGTCATTACATTTTCAATGGAGCTATCTTTTTTTTCTTCAGATTCTTTCTGCTCAACATATGCATCCGTACTTACTGGTTTCTCAGAAAAAAACTGTTCAGCATTTGCAATTGCTTCATCAAGTTTGCGTTCTTCTTCATCTCTTGTATCAAACAGCACCGGATCCGCACCTACTTTAATCTTGGGTGCTGCTATCCCATCATCCGCAGAAAGAGAATCCAATATCTGTACAAGGCTGTCATCAATAATCTCATTGTTATCAGCTTGTGCCAACATTTTATTAATTGCCCTAAAATCCTCATTTTCATCATTGGAAAAATTGTCAGCATCTTTTATTATATTTTCAAGATTTCTTGATTCTGACTTCATAGCATGATTTTCATTTGATGAACCTATACTGTTGTGATCCACGTTTTTATGTGTAACAGATTTTAATAATTCATCAAGATATTCTTCATTCTTTGACTTCATCTTCATGTTTCTCCTGCATAATATAGGATACGGAATCAATTGGAACAGAAATAGCTTTATCTTTTATATCTGCCGTAAGTTGATACATTTTCTCATGAACACGTATCATGTATGCTTTTTTATTTAACAAAGTAATTTTTTCAAATGGCCATCGGATAACTGATGGGAAATCAAAACCTACTCCCAATTCTAAAATTAGTAATTCATGATTTAATGATTTTGAAATCCAGTTCGTATATACCTGCCATTGATCAATATATGCCATCTCGTTATAGTTCACATCAAACCACTCCGGCCTCTTTTGATTAAAAACCATTTCATCACCATTTAATATTGGTTTATTTATATCACATATTCTCTTTTTACCATTCAAAAGCATATGTAGATCAGACATTAAAGAAACAAATATATCAGATTCGACTGCTTTCACAATTTCATTTGAATTATTTTGTCTAGACTGTAAATACTCATAACTTCCACATGGAAATACACACCTTTCCATTGAAAATCCACTTTCATATATTTTTCGATCTAAACAAGTTGAAATAACAAAATAGTTTTTATTCTTGACCAAGTCATACAATTTATTATATGCACTTTGATTATAACAAGTTGAATGATCATGCATATATACGTATTCAAGATAAGGAATAATCCATTTATATTCATCAACGGCTTTTTCCAATACATCTGCATACAATGGGTCTTTCCACATAGTGTCAAACCCATACTTCCATTCTTCCCCTATTCCGATCAAAACCATTTCGGCAGTTTCAACAGCGCTTGCCAATTGTGCGTACATAATTCCAATACTCCCAATCTTTCAAAATAAAATACTCCCTTTATATACACAGCCATTAATCTATAAGCGACCGTATCTACAAAGGGAGTTTTTAAATACAATTTAATTCTTGCTGCCATTGATATGAACAAGCTCATCAATCACTGAAACAAGATTACCAATTTCCGGCTTAGACATCTGACGATCAGCACCTAAAGCCTCACCCTTTCTTCTCATTTCTTCATTTACAAGTGATGAGAATATAACAAGCGGAATACCTTTTGTAGCATCATCACCTTTTACAAGCTTTGTCAGCCGATGCCCATCCATAATTGGCATTTCAATATCAGTTATAATACATTTTACTTTATCAAGCTGATTATTATTTTTACACTCTGTAATGAAATCATATGCAAGCTTACCATTTTCGAAATGACGAACATTATCATAACCAGCTTTATGAAGAGATTCTACAATCAATTTATTCAAAAGCTGTGAATCCTCTGCCAAAACAATAGGAACATCGTTCCGTGTTCTTGGCCCAATATCTTCAAGTGAATCAACATTCAATCCTGTATTTGGATTAATGTCTGAAACAATTTTCTCAAAATCAAGAATAATAATCAAACGATCTTCAAACTTTATTATACCTGTTGAAATACTCTCTTCCGTTTTTGAAATCGTTGCATTTGGTTTAATAATATCAGCCCACGATACTCTATGAATACCAACAACTGAATCAACATGAAATGCAATATCAAGTTTATTAAAATTTGTAACAATAAATAATCCACCAGGTTTTGAAGTGCCTCTCTGCAAGCAATTTCTAAGATCAATTGCGGTAATCATTGTATCACGCGGCATAAAAATACCTTCAATACTAGGATGTGCATTTGGAACTGGTGTAACATTTTGGTAAGTGATAATTTCCTTAATTTTTGCAACATTAATACCATAGCAATGTTCATCAATCTTGAACTCAAGTACTTCCAACTCATTTGTACCATTTTCCAGCAATATCTTTGTTTCCATTCTTTTCACCTCGTAAAGAAAATAATTGAGCAATTGATGCATCAAATATCACATGATAAAATATTAAATAAAAAATCCAAAATAATGTACCAATTTGATATAGTATACCATAATTTCAAACAAATAAACACATAAAATAAAAAAGACCCTACAATAAGAGTCTTTTTTGTATGATTCATACCTTCAAAACCGAATACTGACTTTCAGATCTACATCTTCTTTATCCATTTTGGTCAAGCCCTCGACCTATTAGTACACATCAGCTGAATACCTTACGGTACTTACACACTGTGCCTATCAACCTCGT